>CBDUII010000234.1:0-4833 GCA_965367285.1 uncultured bacterium | reverse complement strand
AGCATAAAGGAGTTGTTTGTGAAAAATGCGGGGTAGAAGTTATCTTATCAAAAGTCAGAAGGGAACGAATGGGGCATATCGAATTAGCAACTCCGGTAGCTCATATTTGGTTTTTTAAGAGTCTACCAAGCCGAATCGGTCATATATTAAACATTCCTTTAAAAGATCTTGAAAGGATTTTATACTTTGAAAACTATATTGTAGTTGATTCCGGAAAAACATCCTTGAAAGATCTGGATTTGATTACTGAAGATCAATATCGAGAATTGGAATTAGAATACGGAGAAGAATTTAAGGCCCTTATTGGGGCAGAAGCCATTGATTATTTACTGAAAAACATGGACTTGGAGAAATTGTCGGAAAGTTTAAAAGAAGAATTAAAACATGTAGGGTCGGTTCAAAATAGAATAAAACTGGCAAAGCGATTGAAAATAATAGAGGCATTTAGAAAATCAGGGAACAAACCGGAATGGATGATAATGAAGGTAGTGCCGGTTATTCCGCCTGAACTAAGGCCACTTGTGCCTTTAGAAGGAGGACGGTTTGCTACCTCAGACTTGAATGATTTATACCGAAGGGTCATTAACCGAAATAACAGATTGAGAAGACTACAAGAGCTAAGAGCGCCTCAAATAATAATACGAAATGAGAAAAGAATGTTGCAGGAAGCAGTATCTGCTTTGTTTGACAATGGGAGGAGAGGTAGAATTTTGCGCGGCTCCGATAAACGGCCATTAAAATCACTTAGTGATATGTTAAAGGGCAAACAGGGCCGGTTCAGACAGAACCTGCTCGGAAAACGTGTCGATTATTCCGGACGCTCTGTTATTGTCGTAGGACCAGAATTAAAATTCCACCAGTGTGGACTCCCAAAAAAAATGGCTGTGGAACTTTTTAAACCTTTTATATTTAACAAACTGGAAGAAAAAGGATATGCGACAACCATTAAGGCCGCAAAACGGATGGTAGAAAAAGAAGAACCTGAGGTTTGGGAAGTTTTGGAAGAGGTTGTTAAAGATCGCCTTATTCTCCTTAACCGTGCTCCCACTCTTCATCGATTGGGAATCCAGGCATTTGAACCAATATTGATTGAAGGGAAAGCTATTCAGGTTCATCCATTAGTTTGTACGGCATTTAATGCTGATTTTGATGGAGACCAGATGGCGGTTCATATTCCTCTATCTCTGGAAAGTCAAATAGAAGCCAAGACGCTTATGCTGTCTTCGCATAATATTTTATCTCCCGCGAATGGAAAGCCGATTGCAACACCGTCCCAGGATATAGTTTTAGGATGCTATTATTTAACAAAAAAAAGGGGGGGAGCAAATGGGGAAGGAAAAGTATTTGCTAGCTGCAAAGAAGTTCAGATAGCTTATGATATGGAGGAAATAGATATTCAGGCTAAAATATGGGTCAGAATAAATGGAGAATTGGTAGAAACAACCGTTGGCCGAGTTTTGTTATTTGACATTGCTCCGGAAGAAATTCCATTTTCCAGTATTAATAAAGTAATGTCTAAAAAAGTTTTGACTGCTCTTGTTAACGAGGCTTTTCTGAAATCGGGAAGAGAAAAAACAGTAATATTTATTGATGATTTAAAAGAATTAGGGTTTAAGTACGCTACCAAAGGAGGAATAACTTTCGCTATCGATTATCTGAGGATTCCTGCAAACAAAGATTCCCTTGTCGAAGGTGCAAGAAAAGAAGTTCTTAATGTGGAAGGGCAGTACAGGGATGGTTTAATTACTAAAGGAGAAAGGTATAACAAAATTATTGACATCTGGGCTCGTGTTACCGAAAAGGTGTCTGATGAAATGTTTAATGAACTGGAAAAAGAAGACGAAGATATTGTTAACGGCAAGTCGGGGGAACAAAAGGAATTTAATCCCATCTTTATTATGGCGGATTCCGGCGCAAGAGGGAGTCATCAGCAAATTAGACAGTTGGCCGGTATGAGAGGGCTTATGGCAAAACCATCCGGAGAAATTATTGAAACACCTATTACGGCCAATTTTAGAGAAGGGCTTACTGTTTTGCAATATTTTGTCTCAACACACGGCGCAAGAAAAGGCTTAGCTGATACCGCATTGAAAACAGCCAATTCCGGCTACCTGACACGGCGTCTGGTTGATGTGACGCAAGATGTTATTGTTACAGAGCAAGATTGCAAAACTCTTAATGGAATAGAAATAACTGCGCTTGTGGAAAGTGGGGAGGTTATACAGTCCCTCAGCGAAAGAATTTTAGGGCGAATAGCATTGGAAGATATTACTGACCCCTTTACGCAAGAAGTGCTTTTTAAAGCTAACCGGTTAATTGATGAAGACGCCGTCGAACTTATTGAAAATGCAGGTTCGGAAAAAGTTAATATCCGCTCTGTTTTAACTTGTGAATCAACATCCGGCGTGTGTGTGATGTGCTATGGGAGAAACCTTGCCACAGGGCAGATGGTTAATATTGGTGAAGCGGTGGGTGTTGTTGCGGCTCAGTCTATAGGTGAACCGGGAACTCAATTGACCATGAGAACCTTTCACATAGGGGGAACGGCGAGCAGGATTACAGAACAGACGACCCTTAAAACAAAAAGAGGAGGCCGCGTTAAATACTTTGATCTCGAGACAATACGGAACAAGGAAGGCCAGATGATAGTTATGAAGCGGAATGGTAAAATTGTTATTCAAGATGAAGACGGCCGGGAAAAGGAGAGATTTTCCGTTGTCTATGGCGCAAAGTTAAAAGCGCAGGAGGGACAGGAAGTAAGACCCGGGGATTTGCTGGCGGAATGGGATCCCTTTACAATGTCTATTATTACAGAAAAGAGTGGAAAAGTAGCCTTTGGAGATATTGTGGAAGGACTTACTATGAGAGAAGAAGTGGACGAAGTGACCGGACTTTCACGAAAAGTAATTGCTGAACACAGAGAAGAAAAACGGCAACCGCGCATTTCAATTAAGGAGGCTAAAAATAAAACCATTGTCCGGTATCTTTTACCGGCAGGCGCACATTTAATGGTGATGGAGGGCGAAGATGTGCATGAAGGTGATTTGATCGCCAAAATTCCAAGAGAAACGACAAAAACCAAGGATATCACAGGCGGTTTACCCAGAGTGGCGGAACTCTTTGAGGCCAGAAAACCTCATGAACAGGCAACTATTTCGGAAATCGACGGTGTGGTTAAATTTGGCGGATTTGAAAAAGGAATGAGAAAAATTATAGTGGTTAATGAAAACGGTGAGGAAAAGGAATATCTCATTAAACGCGGAAAGCATATTAATGTACATGAAGGAGACAGGGTTAAAGCTGGTGAACCTTTAATGAGTGGCGCGGTAAATCCTCATGATATTCTTGATGTGTTAGGTGAAGAAGAACTTCAAAAATACCTCGTGAACGAAGTCCAGGAAGTGTATCGCTTACAGGGAGTCCAAATTAATGATAAGCATATTGAAGTTATTGTAAAGCAAATGCTTCGTCATGTCATTATTGAAAATTCTGGAGATACTGATTTTCTTATTGGTGACCAAGTTTCAAAAAGAATTTTTTCTAAAAAGAATGAAGAAACAATTCAGAAAGGTGGAAAACCAGCTTTAGGCAAGCCGATTCTGCTTGGTATTACTAAATCTTCTCTGAGCACAGAAAGTTTTATTTCTGCTGCTTCTTTTCAGGAGACAACACGCGTGTTAACCGAAGTCAGTGTCAGCGGGAAAATTGACCGTTTAAAAGGATTAAAGGAAAACGTAATTATGGGCCGTTTGATTCCAGCCGGAACAGGATCCAAATACTATCAGGATGTTGCAATAAAAGAAGAAAAAAGAGAAATGCCGGAGAAAGTTGATGAGGTAAAAGAACAGGAATCTAAAGCGCTGGTCAGTTGAATGCAAGTAAACCCACTTTAAGTCTTTTTATGAAAATTGTCATTATATAATGAATTTATAAAAAAATGCCTGCAAAAAAAAAATCAAAAATAATTTCTAAACATTTCCTCGATAACGTTTCCCCTTTTGTAGGTCTTATTGGCTTTGGTTGCTGGGGGAAAAACATTTGGAGAAATCTGTGTGAACTAGGTGTTCTTTACACAGCCTGCGATTCTAACCAAAACCTCATTGTTACTTCCAATTTTCCAAAAGAGAAAGTTTATGGATTAACATCACAACTTAGAAGAGCAGCAATATCTTTTCCAAGCAATATTGCTGAAGGTGCAGCCAGACACTCAAAAAAGAATTTATTCAGTTTTTGTATATTTAGCCGGGTTCTTTATCCGAGCTTGAAACACAATTAATCTATAGCTTCAAAGTTGAGCTATAAAAAGAAGCAAAATTGCTTCAAGAAATAGAAGTCCTGAGAAAAATGACATTAAACTTTATTAAGCACCTTAAAAGCAAATTGAACAAATGAAAAGCCAACTATTGTTTTTCATCACATGAACTCATTAACTTGAAATGTATATTTTAGGAATTTCCGCTTTTTATCATGATAGCGCTGCTTGCCTGGTAAAAGACGGTAAGATTTTCGCGGCAGCTCAAGAGGAGCGTTTTACAAGGAAAAAACATGATCCAAGATTTCCACAAAATGCGATCGATTATTGCCTTAAAGAAGCTGAGATTGAATCAAAACAGCTCAATCATGTTGTCTTTTACGACAAACCTTTCTTAACATTTGAACGGCTCCTGCTGAGTTATCTAACTGTCGCCCCTAAAGGACTCAGATCCTGGCTGGAAGCTATCCCTTTATGGTTAGGAAAAAAACTTCATATAGTAAAAGTCATTCAAAAAGAATTAGACTTTGATAAAGAAATTCTGTTTACCGAGCATCATGAAGCCCATGCCTCTTCTGCTT
>CBDUII010000233.1:0-4835 GCA_965367285.1 uncultured bacterium | reverse complement strand
GAGCCGAGGTAGCTCATTCGGTAGAGCAAAGGACTGAAAATCCTTGTGTAGGCGGTTCGATTCCGTCCCTCGGCACCTCTTTTTTGACATCAATTCTGTATTACAAACTTATAAAATTGTGTTATTTTAGCACAATTTTGTTAGTAGATTGGGCGGAAGCCATTTGGCTGTGGCCCCTTGGCCACGCTGTGGTTCTATCAGTCGTAATCAAAAGGAGTTAATGGTTTTGACTTGTCGCAATTTTCTTTGACTTTTTTTAGCGATTTGTCGAATATATTCTTTAGAGACTCGGATCTTTTTTTATGAGCCTCTTCTGATTCTTTATATTTTCTTTCTACAGTGGCTTTCTGCTGCCTGGATTTGATTAATGCGTCCTTGAAGCGGTCTCCGGTAGATTGTTCAAGAATCGGTTTTCTTTCTTCAACAATCTTCCCATCAATGCGGTCAATAACCAATATTGTGTTGCAGCAGGGGCATTTAATTTCAAAGAATTTCATTTATTTACGACTTCTAATATACTAATAACACCTGATATATTAATATAAAACCAAACTAATTAACAGGATAAAATATTTTATAAAAAAAGCGGATTATTCTAATAACTTTTTATACCGCATATATTAAATCACTGCTGTCCGGTTAACTTTTTTTAAAACCTCATAACATATTGAAATAAAAATAGTAATTTGGATAAAATCTTTTTGGGATTAAAACCCAAAATCAAGGAAAATCAGTAAGTTCGGCCCGGTTTGGTCATTTTTTAACCGGACAGCATCAAACACAGCTATGAAAATCCGATTATATTAATCGTTTTCAGCGATTAATTATTTCGGAGGATTTCATGGCTAAAAATGCTTATGTGTTTTCTCAGTTCTTAGGTCTTTTATCTCGTTATGAATTTCAAATGATTGTAAACAAATATAACGGCGACTACCGCACAAAACACTTTAAATGCTGGCACCAATTGACCTGTATGATGTTTGCCCATATACGCCAAGAAAAAAGCTTACGCGACCTCGATATTGCTTTGAATGCTCATGCAAACAAGCTATATCATATTGGTATTCAGCAATGCCCTAAATCAACCTTTGCTGACGCCAATGAACGCCGGGATTATAGAATTTATGAAGAGTTTGCCAAAGCCTTGATGCAGCAAGCTCGCCGGGAATATGCAAATACACAGCTATCAATAAACGTAGACAACGCAATGTATGCACTGGATGCTTCCGTGATCGACTTGACCTTATCAGTATACCCATGGGCAAAGTTTCGCAAAACCAAAGGAGCTATAAAACTACACGCTATGATAGACTTACGTGGTAATATTCCTGCTTTTCTTTCTATCTCAGATGGAAAACTACACGATGTTAAAGCAGCGCCACAAGTACCCATTGAGCAAAATGCTATTTATATCGTAGACCGTGGCTATGTTGATTTCGAATGGCTCTGGTCCATTCAACAAACAAGCGCTTTTTTCGTTACTCGCTTAAAGAGATCTTTAAAATGGAATCGTATAATCTCGCATCCAGTTAACAAAACAACCGGCGTGCGGGCTGACCAGGAAATTATTATGACCAGCTCACGGTTAAAAAAATTCTATCCAAAACGGTTACGTAAAATAAGCTTCCGAGATGAAACCCAAAACCGAACATTAATTTTTTTGACCAACAACTTCACTCTTCCGGCAGAGACCATAGCGGCACTATATAAGGCTCGTTGGGAGATTGAACTATTTTTCAAATGGATAAAACAAAACCTCAGAGTAAAAACGTTTTATGGAACTTCACCCAATGCAGTTAAGACTCAAATATGGATTTCTATGATTGTTTATCTCATGATAGCCATCTTGAAAGAACGATATCAGCTACATGCAAGTCTTTCTAAATTATTACACTTTCTGGAGGTCAATTTGTTTGAGCAAAAAACACTGATTTCGATCTTTTATCCGAATGATCGAATTGCTCGTGCCACACAAACTAAACAGTTGAAACTATTTGGATTATAGTCACAACAACTTTCCATTTGCTGTTTGAAAAATGGAAAAGATCGACTTAAATTTTTTCACCAAATTACAATAAGAGGGCTATTTCAAAGATTAAAGCATTGAAAACATTAGACTATTAACCGGACACTACTGATATTAAATATTAACTAAATAAATACACAAATATGATAGAGCTAAGAAAAGTACATTACGTTAAAGAAAATGTTGAATTTTTGAAAAGTCAGCTTGAATTTTTCAAGAAAAAGTTTGGAGAGGAAAAAAAAATTGAACCTAAAGGCAACTCTCCGGAAGAAGAGAAATCCCGAATCATAGCCATGATTGACTCCCATAAAGTAAAACTTCCCAAAATAATTCAACAAGTAGAAGGTATTAAGACCAAAGAAGATTTAAGGAATATTAAAACTACTGATTTTATTATAAGACTTCAAACCATAGATGAAATTATTAATACAATAATAGCTGACATACAAACAATTACAAAAGAGCAGATATATTGCAAGCTTGAAAATTATAAACGTGAAATACTTAAATCAGCTTATTCAATTCTGGGACTATTTGACTTCTTAATCCCAAACATTAAAAATGAAATAAATTTTTTTAAAAGATTTTATCGAATTCCATCTAATGCCGCCAATACGATTCTTCCTGAGCTGGAAGAGTTAATATTAAACCTAAATAAGCATAAGATTACGTTAAAAGATTTCATTCACGGGTATAAACTCGGCAAGAACAATATAGAAGGTTATGACGATTTAAGAGTCAGGAACAATGTGTTTTCAAGATATCAGTCCTATGAGAACAGTCCTGAGGATTATGATGAGATTAATAGATGCATTCTGAGTATCTGCTGGGCTATCATGCCTTTTTTATCCGAACAGAGAACTGAGCCGGAATTCGCGAAGTTTTTTTCTCAAATCGAAGAAATCAACCGAAAGGCCTTAAATCCGAAGCTGGGGCTAAACGTCAGTGGGATGAAGGATGTTTTTGAGCTTAGTTCACTGTTTCGTTCCATGATTACTAAGGTTGGAAAAAAATATTCTTACCGCGAGGAATTAAAAGATGCCAAAATAAAAGTTGAAGAATTTAACAATCTGAAAAAATCGATTATTTCTTATAACGAGGTGATATTAAAAAAACAGGAAGAAAAATTTGCGAAATTATTTAGTGATAAAAATAAAAAAATGATGTTTGAACGAATTATTAGTGAAGTTAAAAAATATATGGAGGAAAAAACACTGCCGTTTGACCGTATTGATATGGTGTTCAGTAAGTTAATAAAAAAGGATTTTAATATTGTTGTTTTGGAGAAAGAAGCCGATGATCTGACAATTCAAATAACACCGCATCTTGCTGAGAAATTTGGAGAAAATAATTTAAAAAGAATTAATATTATTATTCTGGAAATTGACTTCTGGCTTCCTTATGAAAGCAAGCAATTGATGTTTGAAGAGATATCAAAAGTAACACAAAAAATTCAGGCGGATGAACCGATAGATAATAAAGAATTTATGGCTATGATGCAGGACTTTAATAAGGAAATCGACGAGAAATACAGAAAACTGTATCCAAACCAGATCAATTTGGCTAATTCCATTGTTAAAAATTACTCGAAAATATTCGCTAATAAAAGGGAACAGGACAGGTTGAACAAACGGCTTATGGATAAAGAGGCTTGGAACGAGGCCTCTTCCAGGGTGTTAAAAGTAAAAAGGAATCTGGCAGTGCTTGGGTCAAACCATGAGTCGCTTAAAGCAAATATAAATAAGTTCCCTTTTTTAAAAGGCGCTCTGGAAGATCTTTGCCAGCTACTCTACGATGCTTCAATGCAGTTGTTTATTACATATGAAATGGCGGACCAGAGAAGCATACTGAACATGACTAATATATTATCCGTTTATAATGAGTTTCATGATGTCAAAAGCATGTGGCATGCATTTTTTCATTACTTTCACCAGAATACTATTTCCAATTTTTACGCAAATGAAACTAAAACAATTCGCCTGACTCAGAATTTTCTTTGCAAAACCGAGTTTGACAAACTTTTTCCCAAACAGAAAAAGAGTTAATATTTATTGTCAAAATAATCTAAAAGAATTTGCCTGTGATCAAAACAAAGATTATCAGGTAAATTGTCTGCTGTAAAAATTCCTGTCCTCCTGGCGTCCGAGGATGCTATGGGTTCCCCCTCTGCTTTTGCGATAAAAACAGTGGTGGTATTATGCTGTCTCGGGTCTCTGTCAGGATCAGAATAGGTATGGAATTGTCTTAATAGCGTGACTTTTAAAGTTGTTTCTTCCCCTGCTTCCCTGATGGCAGCATTTTCAAATGACTCTCCATAATTAACATATCCGCCTGGAATCGCCCATCCATCAGGGGGATTTTTTCGTTCAATCAAGATGATACCTTGATCTTCAATTTCAATAATTATATCCACTGTCGGGATAGGGTTTCTATGTTTAGTCATAGGACAATTTTAACCTTATAATTTCTGAGGGTCAATGAACTAAAGAAGGAAATATTTTCATTCCTTTTAGATCATTTCTTCCTTTTATTTTGACTTTTCCGGAAATAAATCCTTATTACCCCATCCCACAATTAGCGACACGGATTTACCATAACTAACTTATTTTAAATAAGTTACTGTCTATCTCTTTCGATAATTTAATGTATGGCATAAAAATTGCCGATATAGGTTAAAGAGAATAAAAGCGTCAAAAAGTCAACTTTTATAAATAGAAGGCAGGGAAATGAAATCAGAACGATTAATTATTGTAGACGATGATTTGGATAACCTTCAGAAAATATCCAAATATCTCACTGGTGAAGGTTT
>CBDUII010000232.1:0-4857 GCA_965367285.1 uncultured bacterium | reverse complement strand
CTGCTAACAAAAATTGTGCTAAGCCTTGCATAAGGCGCTGTAAACATCACAACTAAACACCGCCTAAAAAAAACACTTTTACAAATTTGCAGTGCAGATAAAAGATTTTTATCCGCGAAAATCCGTTCAATCTGCGTGATCTGCGTTCTATTAAGTTAAGCCCATTCTTAAGGGTTACTACAAACTATGAGAAGACAAATTTTAAAAGGAGGTAATGAATAATGATAGCAAAGATTCTGGTGATTGATGATCAAATCAGCATTCAGAGAATGCTTGTCCGGCAGCTCCAAAAAGCCGGTCACCTCGTTCTAGTGGCGGAAAGCGGCAGGGAAGGGATCGAGATTTTGAAAAACGAACAGGTTGATCTTGTGCTGCTCGACCAGATGATGCCGAAAATGGATGGCATGGAAACATATGGGAAAATAAAAAAAATCTCCGCCAATCTGCCGGTCATTATGATTACTGCCCATAGTTCTGTTTCTCTGGTTGTGGAGTTTATGAAAGCCGGTGGGAATGACTTTGTGGAAAAACCGATTGGTTTTGAAATATTGGAAGTGAAAATCCAGATGGCCCTGGGAAAAGTTAATTTGCAAGCCAAATTGCGGGAAGCGGAAACTGGCATCCAGGCGGCAAAGCAGGCCAGTCAGCTCAAAAGTGTATTTATATCTTCTATCAGCCATGAGCTGAGAACGCCTTTAAACGCTATTGTGGTTTACATCCAGAGTTTGCAAATGAAACTGGAAGAAGGCCGCCTTAAGGACAAACAATTAAAAGAGGCACTGAAGGCTATGAATGATTCGAGCAAACTGTTGACCGAGCTTATTAATGATGTTTTGGATTTTTCCAAAATCGAAGCCGGCAAAATGCAGGTTCGTATCAGCACGGTAGATCTAAAGGATGTTACGGATAATTTGTGCTCCAGCCTGAGTAAATCCGCAACGAAGAAAGGATTAACCCTGGAAACAAAAATACCGGATGATTTCCCTTTAGTCATAGCAGACCCAAAACTGCTAAAGCAAGTGCTTATAAACCTGATAGGCAACGCCATAAAATTTACTGATACCGGAAAAATAACCGTGGCTGCCGAGGCGATTCGGGATGAAGAAGATAGCGTAAAAATTTTAGTGCGCGACACCGGTATCGGCATTTCCAAGAGTTTTCAGAAAAAAATCTTCGGCGACTTTATCCAGGCGAATTCCGAGAGGAAAGGCACCGGCCTGGGCCTGGCTATTGCCGAGAAATTGGTGAAATTGATGAACGGTAATATTTGGGTGGAAAGTGAACCGGACCAGGGAGCGACTTTTTCTTTCACTTTGAAAAATGAGAGGAGTGGTTATGAACAAAGTTCTGGTCGTAGATGACAATGAGCAGAACCGCGGCGCGTGCAAAATAGCCCTGGAAGACTACTTCCATCTCCATTTTGCGGAAAACGGCAGGGAAGGCCTGGAAAAGGTCAGAGAGTTTAACCCTGATGTAATTCTCCTCGATATTATGATGCCGGTGATGGACGGCTACGAGATGCTGAAGCAGCTTAAAAGTGATTCTGAATTTTCTGATATTCCGGTGCTTATGCTCACGGCAGACGCGAATGTGGAAAGTATTGAGCGGTGTCTCGGCATGGGCGCTGACGACTATGTGATGAAACCCTTTAATGTGCGGATTCTGAAAGCTCGTGCAGGCGGTCTAGCGTGGAAAGGGCACCTGGAAAAGGAAAAAAAAGAAGATTTACGCACCGGCAGCGTTATTCAGAGGCAATTTTTGACCGGAGAGAAAACTGTAATTGAGATTTTTAATAATGTTGGTTTTCAGGTCACAGTTTTTAACCAGACGCCAATGACTATTTCAGGCGATTTTTATTACCCGAAACGAATAAGCAGTCATTCGGCAGGACTCTTCTTTGCCGATACCTGCGGGCACGGAATCTCAGCGGCGCTTATTTCAATGAGAATATTGAGTGTCATTGACCACTTGCGTTCACCCACTCATTATCCATCTGAGTTTTTAGCAGTGATCAATGAGGACATTTGTGAGCTTATACCACCCGGACACTTTGTAGCAGCGGGCTATCTCATTTTGGATAAGGAGGAGGGAATTTTCGTAATCAGCAATGCCGGATTGCCTTCCCCCATTTGGATGAGAGGAGAGACAGTGGAAGAGGTGAACATATCCGGCATGCCGCTCGGTCTGGCGCGATCTCTACACAGCGATGTAGAAAAAAAATGGAGCCCGGGCGATCGCCTTATTTTTTATACCGACGGTATGACAGAGGCGATGAATGAAAGCGGGGAACAGTATGGAAAAGAACGGTTGCTCAAATGTATTCGGGAAAACGCGCGGCTCCCATTAGAAGAATTCAAGAATGGGATTATAGCGGATCTTGGCGGATTTGCCGGGGAAAAAAATTTTGAAGACGATGTTACTTTGATTATTTTTGAAAATCAGGAAAGGGTGAATTGATATTAAAGAAAAAATAATCCCTTCTTCAGAGGAAGAGCGGGAGAAGCTTTTTGGCTGGTTTGAACGGAAATTGGAGTCTGTCTTTATGGACGAGACTGAGAGGGAATTATTTTTGCTCGCCTTTATCGAAGCGGTCAATAACGCTGCCGAACATGGGAACAAGGATGATCCTGCTAAAAGCATGAGAATAGGTTTTTTTCTGAAAAAAGATTTTGCCTGTGTCTCGGTAGAGGACGAAGGAGAGGGTTTTGACCCTGTTTTCCCCGACCTGAAAAAAGTGGAGGGCAGGAGAGGACTGGGTTTTGGATTTATAAAAGCCAACACTAACCAGGTGTTTTTTAACAAAAAAGGAAACGGAATAACTTTTTTAAAAGGAGGTGAAACAGTGGATGTGAAAATGGACGCAAAACTTGGAAATATTCACGCGACAGTGAGCATAACACCAGAAAAAGATGTTCTGGTAACCAAACTGAAAGTAAGAAAAGAGAACAAGTCAGTTCTTAAACAGGAGATTGGCGAAGTTTTTGATCTTTTAAATGCAATAGGAAAAAAAGCGATCTATATAGACCTTAAAAATATTTATATTCTCACAAGCCTGGCCTGGGGAACAATATTTGCCGAAACCGAGAAAAAAGAAATTGAGTTGATTCACCTTTTTAATGTCAACGAAGCAATTCGAACTACGGCAAAGCAAATGGGAATAGAAGGGCGAAATGATCATTATTCCAAGATAAAAGTTTCAGCAGGCAAAGAAGATGTTAAAGAAATTCTGAAAACGTTAAAAAGCTGACAGAGAGGAAACAGAATTGTCATTCCCGACTTGATCGGGAATCTAATTAGAAAAAATTTTATTAAAGAGAAGAGTGCCTTATGGAAGATGATTTGAAAGCGGATTTTTTATTTGAAATAGACGATTACTATATGAAAGTAAGTGAAGGGATGAAACTGGTTAAATCCAATCATGTGCTGGAGGGTATTGATATGACCTATGAGACCGCTCCATACCATTAAAGGGACTTCGGGATTTAGCGAGGGATTGGAGGTAATTTCCAAATTTACTCACAGAGTAGAGGAGTATTTGAAGGGAGTTCAAAGCGGCAAAATCTCCGCTATACCTCAAATAATTAAACTCTTGCTGAGGGCGGTAGATATGGTTTTTCACCTTCTCGATCAGGCGCAAAAAAGTGAAAACGTTGATGATGCGGATGGGCAGAAAATTCTGGCAAATATTGAAAAAACATTAAACCCATATTCATTAAAGACCGGCGTGGAAGATATTGTTGTGGAAGATAAAAACAAAATTCCATTTATCCGGATTAACATGGCAGGAATACACCTCCCAAACCAGTATCTCCTGTTGACCGAGGCTTTCAAGCGTTTTGAAAACAGGAAACCGGGTGGTATTGGATTTTTCCAGCGTTCGCTCGATCGGTTCGACGGTATGGGGAGCAATCTGGGAAGCGAGCGAACATAAAAAAAACATTTCCTACATTTGAAGATTCCCAGCGGGCTTGCCACAGGGGATTTCAATTTTAAACAATTTTTAAAAAGGAGGAATTAATGAGCAAGGATGAGCAAAATGCCCTGGTTGTAGAGTTAAAAAAAGGGAGTGAAATCGCTTTTGAAAAATTTGTGACCGAATTTGACATCAAAATCAAGGGAATGGCTTATAACTTTACCAGAGACATTGAAGCGGCAAAAGATATAGCACAAAATGTTTTTATAAAAGTTTTCCAAAAAGTAGCCCTGTTTCGAAATGAGTCGAAATTGTCGAGCTGGGTTTATCGGATTGCAATTAATGAAATATTTATGCATTTCAGGAAGGCAAAGAAAAATATTTATAAAAATTTAGATGAACAGGCCCTGGTTCCTTTAAAGCAGGATGGGCCGGAAGATGCCATGCTCAATTGTGAATTAAACTGGTTTCTTATGAAGTCGGCTCAAAAATTGGATGAAAAAGAAAAGCAGGTATTTCTTTTCAGGGATATTGAAGATATGAGTACTAAAGAAGTATGCGAGGCCGTCAATGCCACGGTTCCGGCTGTTAAATCAAGGCTTTTGCGAGGACGGAGAAAATTGGGCAACTTAAATATAGGAAAGTATTTGCTTGATGAAGAAATTTGCAGCTCGCCGCAGCGCTGGACCACAAGAAATGCAGGGCAGTGAGTTAATAAGGAATTTGTAGAAAGATTTTTTTACCGCATAGGTCGCAAAGATCGCGGAGAAAAAAATTATTTCCTCTGTACTGCAAACTTGCAAAAGCGTGTTTCCACAGTGGGATACCCCATGTGGTGTCCCATTTTAGCAACGTTTTCTTAGAATCTTTTTAAAACATTAGACAGGATTAACAGGATATATAAAAAATCCTGTCTATCCTGTTAATCCCACACAGTGGGTTTA
>CBDUII010000231.1:0-4862 GCA_965367285.1 uncultured bacterium | reverse complement strand
AAGGCATGTTCAGGTTGTTTTGAATTTTGGAAATTTGAATTTCGATATTGTTTCGGGTTTCGACATTCGAATTTATATTTCAATAGTTTGCACAAAACTTTGTTAAAAAAACAAGAGGTTATAAAAAGGATGATGGGAAAATGTTTTATAAATTAAGTTTATTAATAGTCGATGATGATAAGAATAGCGTGGACGCTCTCTACAACTATTTTAGAGATGCAGGCTACTCTGCATACGGGGCCTGCAACTGTAATGAAGCTATTGATACGCTTAAAGAAAACAAAATCCACGCGGTGGTGGCAGATCAGCGTATGCCTGACATGAAGGGAACAGAATTGCTGACAAAAATTAAAGAAGAAATGCCTGAAATAACGCGCATACTCCTGACAGGTCATAGTGATTTTGAATTTGCTGTAGAAGCAGTCAATAAAGGAATTATTCACAACTATTTGACGAAACCGCTGGACCTGAATGAACTAAAAGCCATTCTCAAGGAACAGGAGAGGGTGAGAGAACGCATAGAATCCGAGCAGCGGCAGCTTGCCCAGATTGATAAAATGGCATCTTTAGGCATCATGGCGGCAGGTGTCGTCCATGAAATAAACAATCCCCTGAGTGTGGCAATAGGCGATATCGAGCTGTTTGCAAGGGACATTCGCTACCTCCGTGATTTTATCAGCCAGTTTTCAGGAATGTCACTTCCCCCGGATATTTATAAAGAGATTGAAAAACTTAAAAAAGAAATAGACCTTCCTGACCTGCTGGAAGGCGTCAATACTAAACTATCCCGCTGTAGAGAGGCTATGGATAGGGTGAAAGACATTGTACTGCATCTGAAGGATTTTTCTCATTTAGATCAAGAAGAAATTACCGAAACCGATGTCAACAAAAGCATAGAAAATTCATTACAGCTTATTCCTGAAAAATATAAACAGAATATTGATTTAAAAACCAAATTCGCGCCATTGCCCAAAATATCCTGTCATGGAAGGCAAATCAGCCAGGTATTTATGAATATTATTGTAAATGCCCTTCAGGCAATGAAGGATGAAGGGATGCTATTGATAGAAACATCATCAAATGATCAATATATTTATATTAAATTTTGTGACACCGGCCCCGGAATACCGGAACATAAAATAAAAAAGATATTCGATCCATTTTACACAACAAAACCAGCGGGGGAAGGCACCGGCCTGGGACTTTCCATTAGCTTCTCTATTATTGAAAAACATGGAGGAAATATAACCGTTACTAATAATGCTGATAAAGGGGTTACTTTTACTGTGAGACTTTTGAAAAATTATCTGGTTACGGTTCCTCAGCCTTCATCCATCGTCCTGTCACCTCGATGAATCGAGGTGTTAATGATTATTAGAACCTTTGTATTTTAATCATTAGAATTTGTTTCGACATTAGATATTCGAATTTCGGATTTTTAATAATTGATTCAGCAAATTAACTTTTTGTTTAGTGCATATTTTTAGTTGCCGGCTTCGCCGCGTTATGATTATCCCCATTAAAATTGAAGACCTTAGCGTTGGGATGTATGTAATTCTACCAATATCGTGGTTTAAGCACCCTTTTTTTAAAAACAGTTTTTTAACAACTACGGAAGGACAGATAAAAAAAATATATAATTCAGGATTAAAAGAGATAAAAATCGATACCTCAAAGGGATTAGATGTACAAGAAAAAGAATCCATTACTCACAAAGGCACAGAGCCCGGCTCCCCGGAGCGTGAGCATGGGAAAAAAGATAATTCAGAGAACCTGAATATATTAGAAGTAGGATCCTTGTCTCACAAAAGCTCTCCTTCTGTCCCTCCTGATGATTGGAATCCGAATAAGGACATTACCGCGGAGCTCAAAGACGCTATTTATAATCAAAATATTTCTCCTGAAAAAAAGGCAGAAATTGTTTATAAAAACTCCGTTGAGTTAATGAACAGACTCCTGGAAACTCCCACAGCAGAAATGATCGGCGAGGGGAAAAAAGCGATATTTCATACAGTCGACCTGATCCTGTCGGATGCAGACACTTCATCCTACCTGATGGACATCACATCGCATGATTTTTATACTTATACACATTCTGTCAATGTGGGGATTTTTTCTGTTTCTCTTTCGAAGAGGCTTTATGAGGGAACCACTGACCACGACATGCATGAATTGGGGGCTGGTTTTTTTCTTCACGATCTGGGTAAAACACGGGTTAATCCCGCAATTATTAATAAACCGGGCAGATTAACTGATAAGGAGATGCAAAAAATGAGAATTCATCCTTACCAGAGTTATAAAATCTTAGAAGAGACCAACCACCTCAGTGAAGAGGCTAAGATTGTTGCCCTGCAACACCATGAGAGGGAAGACGGAACAGGATACCCCCGGAGGCTTAAAGGAAATGAAATCCATGATTACGGGCGGATATGCTGTATAGCTGATGTGTTTGACGCTCTTACCGCTAAACGATCATATAAAAAAGCGATGACGCCCTTTGAAGCGCTAAAAGTTATGAAGGAAGACATGTTGGGACATTTCCATAAAAAAATTTTTGAAAATTTTGTAATGCTTTTTCAAAAGTAAACAGACCTCTATGCCATCTCTCTCAAGAACGGTATGCCGGCCTATCTATTCTCCTTCACACCCCGATTTAGCTGGGTGTATTTAACTGTGCGGTGACACCCCGGCCGTTTCAACGGTTTCGCTTCTTATCCAGCACTTCTCTCACGGTTCTTAAAAGTTCAAAGATGGATATCGGCTTAAAAATATAATTGATTTTTTCAGCAGCAATCCCTCTGCTGTCCAGAATATCTTTGCTGTAACCGCTCATAAAAATATGTTTAATCCAGGGGTTTTCTTTTTTGATTTCTTCATAAGCTTTTCTGCCGTTTTTTTTAGGCATTATGACGTCAAAAAGGAGAAGCTGAATCTTATCCTTTTTTTTCTTAAACACTTTTACAGCATCCTCTCCATCAACAGCCTCAATGACTCTATAGCCGAATTTCTGTAGTTCATCTTTGATCATTTTCCTGACCTCTTCATTATCCTCTGCGATGAGAATAGTTTCAGCGCCTCCCCACTCGATAGGAATAACTTTGCTCTTTATGTTTTCTATATCATCAGGCTGCATTAGAGGAAAGTATATTTCAAAAACCGTCCCCACTCCCAATCTGCTTTGAACAACAATAAAACCTCTGTGCCGTTTTATGATTCCATAAACGATCGAAAGGCCTAAACCGGTACCTTTTCCTGTATCTTTAGTTGTAAAAAAGGGCTCAAAAATTTTTTCCAGTGTTTTTTTATTTATTCCACAGCCGGTATCAGTAAACGTTAAAAGGGCATATCTGCCGCATTTTCCATAGCCATGTTCTTTGACAAAATTTTTATTAATTTCCTTCAATCTTGTTTTAATAAGTATCCGTCCGCCGCCGGGCATGGCGTCCCTTGCATTCGTGGCAAGGTTCATCAAAACCTGCTCGATTTGACTGATATCCACTTTAACAAGCAAATTTTTTTTGGAAAGTTTTATAATTATTTCAATTCCCTCACCGAGCAGGTTTAATAAAAGTTTCTCTATATTTATTACGACTTCATTCAATTTTACGATTTTTGGGTTAATTACATTTTTTCTGCTGAAGGTAAGAAGACTTTTGGTAAAACCGGCAGCCCTGTTGGTTAAAGAGAGTATCTGGTCGACTTTTATTCTCAAGGGATCGCTTTTTTTCATTTCTTTTTGGATAGTCTCACCATATCCCATAAGCGCCATAAGGATATTGTTAAATTCATGGGCTATTCCACCCGCCAATTGCCCGACCACTTTGAGTTTCTCGGAATGCAGCAGTTGTACTTGCATCCTTTCTCTCTCCTCCTCCGCCTGCTTGCGTTTGGTAATGTCTTGTGTCTGGGCAATATAATAAAGAGGTTTGCTGTCTACATCTCTCAGCAGGGAAGCATTAAGGAGAACCCAAACTGTATGCCCCCTTTTATGAAAATACCTTTTTTCCATTTGGAAAGAATTGGTTTCTCTGCGTACCATTCTACTAATATTTTGCAGGTTTTTTTCAAAGTCGTCCGGATGTGTAATCTCTTTAAAGTTTTTATTCTGAAGCTCTTTTTTTGAGTACCCGAGCATATTGCACAGCGCCTTGTTTACTTTCAAAAACCTGCCATTTATTTTAATCAGCGCCATACCGGTGGCTGTATTCTCAAAAGCGCCTCTTAATTTTTCCTCACTTTCCTGTAATGCTTTCCACATTTGCTTGCGCTCGTGTATTCGTCCAAGGTGGGTAGAAAGCGTTGTAATAGCTTTCAGAAGAGCTTTATCAGGCTTTATAGATTTTTCCGCAAAGAATTCCAGCACAGCTACAATTTTTTTATCAACCATAACTGGAAATGCAAAACCGAACCTGACATTAATGTCTTTTGCTGATTTTGTCCTCAGGAAATACGATTCTCGGGTTACATCTTCAATCCATAGTGGCTTTCCTGTTTCGGAAACCTTTCCAATCAGCCCGACTCCCGGATAAAACATAGTTTTGTCAGTTATTTTTCGAAACGTCTTGAATCGGTCAATGTCGCTAAAAAACCATAATTTTGTAGAAAACAAATTTCCTTTAGAATCCGGTAAGTAAACGTGCCCGATATCCCATCCGGTATGTAAGCACACCTTGTCAATACATATCTGCATCGCTTCATCAAGGGTTGAAGCCTCACTTGTGGCAATAGCTATTTCCGATAATAGTTGAATAAGCTTTGTCTTATTATCTATTTCCTTCTCCACCCGCTTGCGTTCGGTAATATCGTACTGAATTCCTACAAATCCCTCTATTTCTTTTTCGTCAGTTACCACAGGAGCTATG
>CBDUII010000230.1:0-4864 GCA_965367285.1 uncultured bacterium | reverse complement strand
TCGAAGAAACAAGAACCCATAGACACGCGCTGTGGTCCAATCCATACACATTTATGCCTGCCGTCATGATGAGCTTGGTCAGAGGCAGACAGTTCTTTCTCCGCCTTAAATGAATGGTACATTTCCGTAGTCTTCGCGATATCCAGTATAATTCCCACGACTTTATTTCCCAGGATTGATGTTCCTGGGAAATATGGCAAGTCCGCGAAAGAACCAGTAAGTTCTTTGACAACGATTTCCTGAGAAGAAGTGACTTCATCAACCAGCAGTACACATCTCTTATCATCGTTTTCAACCGTAACCATTATTTGATCGCCTCTATTTTTTGATCCGTTTGATTTAATGTTTAAAAAACTTCCCAGTTCGATAACCGGTATATATTGACCTCTAATGAGAATTATTTTACTCTGGTTATTAACGGTTTCTAATTTTGAGGGATCGAATTGGGACATTTCTCTAACCTGTTCGATTGGTATGACGAAAAAGTTCTCCTTTACTCTTACTACCAGCCCATCGGTTATGGCAAAAGTTTGCGCGAATAAAAGAGAAACCGTCGTTCCTTTACCAGCTTCAGTCTTCACATTCAGTGTCCCATTTGCTTTTAGCACTTCGGAACGTATAACATCCATGCCAACTCCCCGGCCTGATGTACTTGTCACTTTAGAAGCAGTTGAAAGTCCTGGTTCAAACAACAGTTCAAGTTTTTCTTCTTCCGTAAGAACCTCCTTGGGTTCGACCAAACCTAATTCTTTAGCTTTCTGCTCAATACGGTCGAAAGAAATACCCTTGCCGTCATCACTGATTTCAATAAGTGTACTGTTTCCTTTTTTTTTAGCATCAAGTTTAATAAGCCCTGCTTCATCTTTGCCTGCCTCAATTCGCTCATGGGGCAGTTCTATCCCGTGATCGATGCAATTTCTGATAATGTGGGCAAGAGGGCCTGCAAGTTGATTAATCAGGTTTTTATCTACCTGGGCCGCTTCTCCTGAAATATTAACCTTGATATTCTTTTTGCTTTTCTTTCCTAACTGACGCGCCAGCCGTGCCATTTTCAAGAAGAGCGACTGCATGGAAACCGTTCGGATAGATATTGTAATGCTCTGCAGTTCTTTAAAAAATCGCCCCATCATATCTATATTATTGGTAATTTTCTGGTTGCTAATCCGGCGAATTTCCGGGCTCTGTTGAATCATGTGATAAAGAATAGTAAGTTCCCCTGTAATATTAATAAGGGAATCCACTTTATTCGTTTCCACATTCAGGAAAACTTGCTGGTCATCTTGCTGTGCTTTGATTCCCGCATCAACTATATCGTCTTTAATTTCTTCAATCTCATTTTTTGTTGTACCCTGGATATCTTTTTTATTTGTCTGCTCCATTGCTGTTTCAGTGGAACTCACAGACGAACCATCTTCTTCATCCTCATCATCAAGAGGGAATGCCTCTGCAAATTCGCTTGACGGTTCTTTCTCCTTTTCCCCTGCCTTTGTTTCTGTTAAGTCACCCTGATTCTGCCGAAGGGTATCTGTCTCTGCTGGTTTATCTTCCTGTTCGTGTATAAATTTTTCCAGAAGAGATAATTTTTCATCAGTACCATCGCTAACACCGGTATCTTCTTTATTCTGAGCGTTGAGAATAAGCAATTTTGTTTTATCAACGCAAAACAACAAAATGTCAATAATATCCTGGGTAACGAAAACCTTTTTATTCCTGATAGGTTCCAGGATTGTTTCCACCCTATGGCAAAATTTCCCAAGATTTTCAAACCCTATAAATCCGGCTTCGCCTTTTAGAGTATGAAATTCACGAAATAAACCATTTATAGCCTCAGGTTCAATGTGTAATCCCTTTATTCCTAAAACAAGGTGTTCCATGTTTTCAACACGGCTGTTCAATTCATGCATTACATCTATTGAAAAGCCGCTTTCTTCCGCAGGCCGAGTGTCCTTTGGTTCTTCCGGGATATTAACAAAGTCACCAATAAACATTTTAACCTTGGATAACCGCCCTTTAACTGAAATAGTAATTTGCCCGTTCGACTGAATATCATTGTATAAATCATCAAAAATCTTTAAGAGCGTTTCAATATGCTTATAGATCTTCGGATCGTCTGAAATTTCTTCGGAAGAAATTTTATTAACGAGGTTTTCTCCAATTTGACAGGCATCCCCTATACTCTGCCAGTCTGAGGATTTTGCAATATCTGAAACTTTTTTGAAATTCTTTAATATAGAGTTCCAGAAAGACTTGCCTCCTTTCTCCTTGCCTGAAGAATAAGAAGACTTGAGGGATTTAAGCGTTTGATTTAGTTTTTTTAAAGACATTGAATTAAAATGAGATTATGTTAAAAAAGTAACTTTAAACTAAAAATTATACCATGATTTATCAAAAAAGCGCGCTCTAAACAGAGGCAATTGCGAAATACCCTTTTTGTCAACCTGAGCTTGTAGAAGGGTCTCATAACTATTTGGTTTTGTGAGATCCTTCGCGGAGTTTTAGTAACTTTAAGGGCTTCACCACTGGTGAACTTCTTAAAATATACTTAAGGGCACCTCTAATAACTCCCAAAAACAACTCGAAAGATCTTTAAATCAGTGTTATTATAGCAGCATCACCGTTGAGCGTAAATAACATTGATCAAGGAGATTTTAATGGCAAAAGTAAGAGGCAAAAAAGCAAGAGGATTTTTTGCACCTGATTTTTTTGATCTGTTTAACCTGACCCGGGGAATGCTAACCATTTCACCTGCAAGCCCCAGCCGCTCTGAAATATAAATATTATTCATTCTTTCAAAAGCTGTTTTCTTGAGGAGTTTCAATTCTGATTGTGGCCACACATGATTTATGCGATGGTACATGTCTGACAAGTCTTTCAAATACAAGTCCAGACCAAGGCAATTAAACGGCTTTTCCTCTCTGCATTTGTTTTTATCAATGTAATTAAATATCTGCTCAAAATCGAATTGGACTTTAACATCAGCCTGAGCTTTAATATATCCAGCAATGAGATGAAGCGTTTTATCAGGTTCCTGAAGCAATTCATGGAAAGTGAAGATAGGAAAAGAATACCTGGCCTTTAATTCCAGTAGTTTGATATTGTATAGTTCCCATGGGACAAGGCCTTTGCGAATAGGAAAACCATCTCGTATTAAAAGAGACTGAGCAACTTTATAGGGGTGCCTAATGATTCCGATAAATAAGGGTTTTGTTTTGGCGCTATTTATCCAGAGTGGCCAGGTGAATAATAGCCTTGGATCCTTAAAACAGACTTTGGAATATGAGACGAATTTGTTTTCAAAAGTTTGAATTTTTTTTCTAATATTCTGAAGTAGAATGTGCGCTTAAAAGAGAAGACTTTTTTTCTGGAGGGTTATCCCACGATCCATCCAGATATTCCAATATTGTTTCATTGATTTCAACAAATTCTTTATGTTCCCAATGCCCTTTGGGGTTGCTTGGGTTATCGGGATCATAAATCAAATCCTCTGGCTTTCCGAGATAGAGTCCGCCGAGATTCATACATCTTGTAAGAACCGATGTACCGCTTCTATGCATGCCAACAATGTAAAGCTTCAGTTTTGACAATTTGATATACTCCCTATATGGTTTCGCGGGTTGAAATATTATAGAATAAAGACTCTTCTATTACTTACAATTTCTATAAAAAGATCAAGAATTTATAGAGGGAGTAAAGATGAAATTGAGAAGATCGTTTTTTGTCATATTTTTAGCTGGGATAATAAATGCCTTTGTCCCATCTTTTGTTTTTTCCTGTACAAGCTATGAACGGCTTCAAAGCGTTCTCTGGGTCCAAACCAGTGGAGAATATGAAGCTGCTACGCTTCAAGTTTATCAGTTAGCAAAGAGTAGATTGGACATGGCTCTTGGTAACTCTAACTGGAGCGCTGCTATTGAACAATTAGAAAAATTTTCTCACTTGCCACCGGCAATTATAGTTGATGTTGATGAGACTGTTTTGGATAATTCGCCATTTCAGGCGAGGTTGTTGAAGCTTAATTGTGATCGAAAACCACATATGTGGCAGAATTGGGTACGCGAAGCAAAAGCCAGGCCAATACAGGGTGCATTAGATTTTTTGAGATATGCAAGCAGCAGGGAAGTAGAAATTTTTTATGTCACAAATCGCGATCATTCTCTTGAAAAGGCGACAAAAAATAACCTTGAAAGGTTTGGTTTTCCTCTAAAAAAAGAAAGCGATAACATTTTAATGAGGAATGAACAAGCAGATTGGGCGGCTGACAAAGGGTCACGCCGTATGTTTCTTGCTAAATCCTATCGTATCCTGCTAATCATTGGAGATGATTTAAACGATTTTGTCTCCACTACAAAATTTCAGCCTGAGTCCCGGACAGAAGTAGTAGAGAAAAAAGGCTCCATGTGGGGGAATAAATGGATCATATTGCCCAATCCAGTTTATGGAAGCTGGGAAAAATATTTGTTTAACTCTACGCCTCCGCAAAAGGAATCGGAGAAATTATCAATCAAGCTCAAAAAACTTGAGACTCTAAATTGAGAGTAATCTGTTTTCTATAAGCTCCCCACTCTTTAAAGCCTTTTTAAGACTGATACGGCTATAAAAATATTTCTCATAATAGAAATCAGAAAGTTTTCCCTGTTTTAACAATTTGTACCAATGCCTTTTATGAAAACCAACACCCTCGTCCAGTCCCCGGTTAACCGCGTAACCTGAACCTCCATTGCGGACTTTATTTTTAAATTGTCTCAGGGAACGGATAGGATAATGAAAAACTTCAATCGGGCCAAGCTGATCCATTTGTCTGGACTTCTTAACCCGTCTTAAGCAATTCGGACACTAAAAAAGGATAAGTCCTTTGTTTTCAATG
>CBDUII010000229.1:0-4877 GCA_965367285.1 uncultured bacterium | reverse complement strand
GTTGCTTTTTCCAGAAGATGAAGATCATTTTCGAGAGTAAAAATCGATCGTTCAGCCTTTTCCAGATAGGAATAAAAGGAATCACGTGATGTTTCGATGTTTGGTGCGTTTTTCAGGAGGTCATGTATTTCAAGGTTAGCGTCCCAGAGGCGGTGCAGGTAAGCTTCGTAATTAATTTCAAAACGGGGTTTAATAATAGAACCTTCATCAGTAAATACATCATCTATAATCTTGGTGCTAATCCGTTTCTTATCTACTGGCGAATCCTCTTTATTTTTGATTCTTGAAACATGGCTATTCACTATTAGTTTGTAGACCATTAGTTGAAGCGTATAAATTGTCATTCCCACGCTGTTACGTGTCATTTCAGACTTGATATGGAATCTATATCTCTATTAAGTTTACCATAAAATATGTAAACAGATGAATCATAAAAAAGCTAAAATTTTTCTTGACAAGCTTTTTAATTATTCTATAATTAAGCTTACTTATATTATTTATAGCTTATTTATGTATAATATCATGGGTTATATTGATAGTAAATTAAGTACAGTACGCAAGAGCATGATGTTTGACACCGTTTACGAAGGCATGTCAGACGTGGATGTAGCCGGCAAATACTGCATTTCAGAGAGCAAACTGCGTTTGATTAAAAATAACAAAGTGTGGAAACTGGAAGAACGGCAAATGTGGGATGAAATGATCGTTTTGCTTTTAAACAGGCGCAATGTAAATGCCGTAATAAATAGGTAAAAACTGATAACGGATGGCAGTAAAGCAATTAACAATTATTTTGCCTATTCATTGCTAATTGATAATTGCTATTTGTCAGGCTACTTCGGCAGGATATTGTTGAACTGGTATTCTTCCACGTATTTCCCATATGCGGCTTCAAAGCCTGCTTCTGACCATTGCTCTACTGTCAGTATATTCTCTTCTGACTCGTCCTCATAGTCCCAGGAAATAAACTCGTCATAAGAATCTTTTCCATCTTTATAAAACCTGCCGCCGCAGCAATCATCAAGATGGTATTTTTTACCCTGAAAGGTGATTTCGCCAGGTGGGTCTTCATGCTCTTTAACATAACCCGGTATTTCCTTTCCAACCTCGGATATGGGAATTTTTTTAGTGAGGGTCCATTCCACCTCATCGTCTTCTTCCCTTTCCAGGTAGAGGACTTCATCTCCTGACCGAAGTTCCCACTCGTCGCTGAAATTTCCTTCGCCCCATTCGCATTTATTGTGCGCCGTTACACTCCATGTTTTCATATCGTAATCTACCAGGTACCCGGCTTTGAGCTTGGACAGTACCAAGTCTTTCAGTGGATCAATTTCTTCTTCTTTTTTTTTGCCAAAAATCTTATTCCAGACCATTTTACTGGATTCCCATTTTGGATTTCATAGCCGCTAACGAATCGCTTGCTGCGGTGGTTTTTCCACTGCCAAGCGCCGCGTTTAATTCATCATCGATACTTTTGTCGGCAGAAGCCAGTTCACCGTAAGACTGCGCTAAAGATTCATCCTCTTCCACCTTGGCTTTCATTTTTTCCAGCATGGATATAGTTCCGAAAGAATCCACCTTTGCCATCTGTTCATTAACTTTACGAGTTGCCGCGGCTGTTTTTGCCCGCGCTCTAAGAGTGATGAGATCATTCTCATAAGTAGTAACCGTTGATTTGAGTTTATCCACGCTTGTCTGTAATTGCGTGCACATTGTTTCCTGCTGTTGCTGTTCTTTCAGCAGGCGGACAGCCTTTTGACTGCAATCCTCTTTTTTCTTTAACGCTTCAGTTGCCAGTCTTTCAGCATCAGCATTGTCCAATTCCCCTTTCTGCATTTTCTGAAGCAGGAGCATTGCCTTGCGCTCATAATCCGCCGCCAGCCTTTTGTTGTCCTCCGCCTCTTTTTTCATTCGTATTGCGATGCCTTTGACCTCCGCAAGGCTTTTCATGCTGCCCTGTAAATCTTTTTTAAGATCCCTGATCCCCTGTTCGGTCATTTTGATAGGGTCTTCAAATTTACCCATAATGTCGTGCGCATGGGATTGTCCCACCTTAAAAAGTCTTTGAAAAATACTTGCCATTATCTTTCCCCCTTTTAAATTATTAAATTATAAAATCTTTTTTTTAAGAAGATTTTTTAGACGGTGTTTAGTTCTTTCTTTTTTAGCCGCTGTTTAGCTTTTGTTTTTTTACAGCGGCTTATGCAAAGCACAGCGCCTTATGCAGGGCTTTAGTCCACCGGGCGGTAGCCCTTTTGGTTGCGGCCCCTTGGCCGCTTTATGATTTGCTAAATGATATCAGCTCATCGGCGTTTTCCGCCAGAGCCAGGCTTAAAGAATTTATCGATCCTTCCAGTTCGTTCTTATCAAGGTTTTCTAGCTGCAGTGTATCCCTGAAGATAAGAGTCTTGCCGTCTTCATCAACTACAAACGCCCCGTGAACTAACGTTCGGTTTATTTGGAGAAGGCGCTTAAAAAAATCATTTGCCTTTCCCGGAACTTTCATAATGATTTGTTCGATAACTAAAATCGGTGCTTCACAATCAATGATAAGGTTATTAATACCTTTTTCCTCATCATCGATAACCACCAGTTCTTCTTTGGTGTTTTCACTGGAAATTGAAAAACCCAGTTCCTGTAAATAACTTTTTACTTTTTCCAGGTTCTCAGACATTGAAGTCCTCCTTTCTTAAAAAATATAAATGTTTTAATGTATTAGCTTCTCTTTATGCGCTTTTTTAATTTCATCATACGCTTTAGTTAATCCCTGTGTTAACCTGGTTGCTGTCTGCTGTTTTTGAGGATCCCTTGAATGAAGGTCGGGGTGATATTTTTTTAACATTCGCTTCCAGGCTTTTTTTACCGCTTGCAGGTCCAATCCACATGGAATTTCTAAATTCGCGTAATATCGCGCCAGATCATCATTTGTATTCTCAGGTATTTTTAAATTATGCTTTTTGTATTCTCCCTTATCCTGTTCAAAACCATTTACTGTATCATACCTTTTACCACGTCCAAAATTTATATTAGACCTTATAATATGATAGACACGGCTTAATATTTCCATATTCTGAATATACGTATAGGAATTTCAATGTTTATAGATTCCCGCATTCGTCTTTTGTCATTCCCGCGAAAGCGGGAATCTAGCATGTTTAATTATTAAAATTTGGCCGCTCCTTTGCGACAACGACCAGTTGATCCTCAGGCTGAATAACATAATCTATCGGAGGATTGGAAATAAATTTTTTGGAGGCCAATGATTCAACAGCAACGATAATAAAGTCGTGCTCCTTTTTTAATTGAGTTAAGACTTCAATAAACGGCTTCCCTAACATACCTTTAGCGGGTTTGATTTTATAAAGCTGACAGCCAATCCGGTTACTCACCAGCTCTGTAATGAAATGAGTAATGCCGTGATCCAGAGCCGCCTGTACTAAGAGATTACTACTCAGTTTCCCGATTACAATGATCTCATTTGCTCCTGCCCTTTTGCAGTGCTGTAAGTTTTTTGTATCTTCAATCTCCGCGCAAATGTAAATATCCGGTTTTAAGGTGCGAATGGACAGGATATTTAATATGGTTTTTGCGTCTCTGGAACCTGAGTCCACCTTATTGCTTGCCAGCACCATAACCACGCATGCTCCCTGCAAATTGGCTTTTCCCAATGTTTCGTCGTTCACTTCACCACGTATAAAGTACATGTTGTCGTCTTCCAGAGGTTTTTCCGGGATATCCGCGATAAGCAGAATCGGCCTGTCCTGTACTTTCTGGTCCGCGCGCAATTCATCAACAATCTCTTTTACCTTCAAACTCCATTCACAGATAATAAAATGATCGTTTACTTTCACAGCTTTTGTTCCTTTCCCTTCTTTAAGTTTTCCCTCCACAAGGATGCTGGCGATGGTGGCGGTAAACATTCCGAGCATGCCAATGCCGAATACCATGACGATAACCCCGATAATTCTACCGCCGAGCGTGGAAGGTGCAATATCTCCATAGCCGACAGTTGTGATGGTAACAAAACTCCACCAGAACGCGTCAAGAATAGAAGATGTTTTTTCAAAATAGCTAAGTCCAAAAGCCCCGATGAAGAGGATAAAAAGTGTTAAAAACAATAATCGTGTTATTTTATTTTTCGCAATGGAACGAATAAAGCTTTTAACATGAAATAATACATTTATCATCAGAAATCAATATATTATAAATCAAAGTACCTAAATATCAGGGAGAATGTCAAGCCGGCAATGATCATAATTGCGAACGTGGAAACGAGAAACAGCCAGAATAATGCCCTGATTTTTTCATCGACTTTATTTTCAACCTCAACTATTTTCTGGTCAATCCTCTGGTCTAATATTTCCATCTGGCTTGCCATAAACTTCTCTGCCTTGCTTTCCGCTTCATCGAGGAACTCGCTTTTTTTCTTATTCTCATAGTCTTCTACTTTTTTAGGAGCTTTTACGAAGGAATTAATATCTGACTCACCTGCTGTTTTTGCGGCTCCCTGAACGTAAATTTTACCGGCGCCTAAAAGAATTTTTTTCGCAAAAGGCAGTGCCTTTGCTAAAGACTCTCTTTTGATAACATTTTTTATAAATGATCTGATCACAATGAAAAAAAATAAACAGATTCCCGATCAAGCCGGGAATGACAATCTTGGGCTTTTGTTATTCCCTTTAGATTCCAGCTTTCGCGAGGATGACAATTAGAGAAAATTTCATTCCCGCTAAAGCATCTCCTCGGTCATCCAATAGATGGCTCCCTTCTGTCCTTCCCGCAAAGCTGATTTCAGCCCTCCGAACGCGTGACTCCATTCAAACCCACAACCAATTGGTTTTTTTACCCTTCTAGTCCATTCGATGTTCTCATTTCCC
>CBDUII010000228.1:0-4884 GCA_965367285.1 uncultured bacterium | reverse complement strand
AATGATAGAAAGCCTTGAAGAACTTAATGAAGAATTAAGCAACCAAAGTAAAGGTTCATCATTAAAGATTTTATTCTCCGTTTAGGAAAGTACAGGTTAGAGCTTTCAAGTAACAGAAAAAGAAGTCCGAGGAAGTGATTTTTCTAATTTAAAACCATTTGATACAACATAGTCTAAAATCCGGGTCGTTTCTTTCAAATTGAAAAATGAATTTAAATATGGTCAAGTCGGTTTTTAAGAAATTTGGTTTACCAACAATCCGTCAATCAATTGACGTAGATGGACAAAAAATGTAGTCCGAGCCTTATAAATCAGGAGATATTTGGTCTTTTGAGAATTTTTTCAGTAGAGTGTTTTAATGACAGGTGTCCTGTTATACTAAATTGAGAAAGTCCTAAAACAAATTCGTGCACAGATAATTTGCTAACAATTGGGATATTGGCAATGTCAAGGAGTGTTGAAGCAGTAGTAAAATCTAAACTTCTCGTGTGGGCCAGAGAGTCTGCAGGTATGGAGATTCCTTTAGCTGCAAAAAAACTGAATGTTTCAGAAGAAAAGATATTAGATTGGGAATCTGGAATTAAAAATCCCACAGTGAAACAACTTCGTAAAGCCGCAAATGTATATAAACAATCTTTTGCAGCTTTTTATCTTTCTGAACCCCCCCAAAGTATTTCGACCCCCGATTAAAGATTACAGAAGACTTCCTGGATCGTTAATACATGAGTTCTCCTCTGATATTATAATGGATATTCGTTCGGCTATAGACAAGCGGGAAATCTGTCTGGAATTGTTCTCTGAAAAAAAAGAATCTATCCCTGAATTTAATTTGAAAACCTCCATTGAAGATAATCCTGAGTTTCTTGCAGACAAAATCAGAATTTTTCTTGGTGTCTCAATTCAAGCTCAGAGTAGTTGGCGCGATAATCGAGTGGCTTTCAATAAATAGCGGGAAGCTATTGAGTCAGTAGGCATTCTTGTATTTCAATCTACAAAGATAGAATTGTCTGAGATGCGTGGTTATTCTCTATGCGAATTTCCATTGCCTGTTATTGTCGTAAACCGTAAAGATTCATATTCAGCACGTAGCTTTACCATGCTGCATGAATTTGTCCATCTTATGTTGCATTCAAGTGGTATATGCGATTTAAAGACTCGAAGAGACGCAAAACCGGAAGATCAAAAGGCAGAGGTGTTTTGCAATCATGTTGCTGGCGCTTCATTAGTGCCGGAAAAAAAACTGCTTCATGAGCCGATTATTAAACAAAATACAACCCAGAATTGGCCAGATGAAAGCTTGGATGAACTTGCAATGAAATATAGCGTTAGCAGGGAAGTAATGTTAAGGCGGCTTTTGATTCTTAGCAGAACTAATGAAATCTTTTATAAAATGAAAAGAAAACAATACCAATCTGAGTTCAAAAAGAAAGAAACAAGCGGTTTTGTCCCTCCTTCAATAAACGTTATTAGCGCTTCTGGTAAAACATTTGTTCGACTTGTATTAGATTCGTTTTATTCAAATCGAATTACCTTAAGTGATGTTTCTGAATACCTTGGGGTAAAGCTGAAGCATTTCGACAAGATAAGTCATAAGTTAGGAATGGGATAATTTGAGCGCACAGAGCGGCAAGCTGCCGCAACCAAATGGAGCTGCCGCTCCGAAATGGCAAATAAAATTTTGCTAAAATAACACAATTTTACTAGTTTGTAGTACAGAGATTACCTAAGTATCTTGTAGATACATGTTCTTTTACTGCTATGCGAAGAATTTACCCCGCTGACATATTCCCGGGCGCATGGGAAAAATTAAATGAATTAGCAGAAGCAGAAATATTAATATCTGCGGAAGATGTTTTCGAAGAGTTGAAAGTACAAGATGATGAAATACTTGAATGGGCTAATGAGCATCAGGAAATTTTTGTGCCTCTTGATGGTCATATCCAAGAGCAAGCAACGAAAATATTACAAGCCCATAGTAATTTGGTTGATCTAAAAAAAAGAAAATCAGGGGCAGATCATTTTGTGATTGCAGCGGCTATAATAAAAAGATGTATTATTGTCACTGAAGAGAAGCCAAGTGGCGGGCCTCATAAATCAAAAATCCCCGATGTGTGTAAAGCTTACAAAGTTGAATATATTTCCATATTAGAAATGTTCCGACGGGAAAAACTTCGTTTGTAATTAAATCACGTATCTATAATTACTACTTCCACTTGCCAAAATAAATTATTTTTCTCACCAGCGGTTAGAGCATTAATCTACGTTTAATGCTATATAAAATTTCTTGGATTTATTGCCACATTGACAAAATGATTTAAAAATCTGATTAAGTCTGTTTTTGGCGTACCAATAATCTTGATCTTTCTTCCAATAATTCGGGATTGCATCTGGACAATAGACAATTCAGCATTAAGAAGTTTTTTAAATGATAAAGAGTGTCTCTCCAGCTTTTAATATTGTCGTATTTTCTTTAATTCGATCTCAATGTATAATATTATCTAAAAAAGAGAGTACTAAAATTAAAATGAAGTTATCAAGACATGCCAAAAATAATATGAGATTATACGGCATTAAGGAGGAGGATATTTTCAATACTGTAGAATCTCCTGATAAAACATGCAGAGAAGAAAATAATCATAGGGTCAAGTCTGCTGTTGACTTAATAACTTAAAACAAAATATTGACCTCTATCCTTTTGCGAGGTGCTGAAGAAGCCGAAGATGAAATAACCGATAAAGTTAGATTTTATATGAATCCAGCATTTTACCACTCTTTGCATATCAGTTTTTCTATGTAGAAACATATAATTTGAGACAATATATAATCTAAATCTAACTATAGAATTAACTTGATAATCATTTAGAAGGTGTTTCCCCTTTTCTCAGCAATAATATATTATAACTCCGTCTTATGAAATTGATTATCCATAAGAGAAAAATAGAAATTGTGTAAAACGGGTCAAGGGTTGAGAGAAAGTTCGATGAAAAAGTTTATTGGGTATAGTATAGGGATAGTTTCATTTCTTGGTTTTATTATCTTTCTCTCCTTTAAATTTGCTGAAAATTCCGGTGAAAATGTTTTATCCGCGACACCCCAATCTCCCGGCTTTGAGCATAATGATAAAGGTGTAAAATATTTCAGAGAATTTGAGATGATTCTGGCAAAGAATGCTTTCCTTGAAGCTATAAAAGCTGACGAGAAACTGGCAGTGGCCCATTATAATCTCGGTCTTACCCTGCACAGGTTAGATATGCATCCTCAAGCGACCAAACATTTTGCCCATGCTGTTGAACTTGCCCCTAATAATACAAGTCTAACAAGCTCTGCTGTTTTAAAAAGTCATTTAGGCGGATAGAAAATAGGAGTTTTGAAATAAACGTCGAGACTATTATGACAGGCAAAGTGATGAAGATATCAATGGATGATACCCTAAAAAAAATTCATGGAATTTTTGAAAGTCATAAATTTCATCATTTACTTGTGGTTGAGGGAGATAAGCTTATAGGAGTTATATCAGATAGAAACCTGCTGCGAGAGTTGAGCCCCTTTATCGCAACGGCAACGGAGAGGACACATGATACTGAGACGTTTAATAAAAAAGTTCACCAGCTTATGACAAGAAAGCCTGTAACAGCGACTAAAGAGACTCCCCTTCAAGGAGCCGCAAATTTGTTGACTTAACCAATCAGCTTAAAGGAATAGAAAAAACGTAAAATCAGTGTCGTGTCTTTCAAATTAACAAAATGTAAAAATCTGATCAAGTCTGCTTTTGGAGTACCAATAATCTTAATCTTTCTTTCAATAATTCAGGATCGCGTCTGGACAATAAACAATTCAGCATTAAGAAGTTTTTTTAATGATAAAGTGTGTTTCTCCAACTTTTAACATTGGGGAAACCAGTTTTTTTGTAATAACCGCCTATCCCTTGAAGAGAAAAGATTGGAGGTAAATATATGAAAGTGAAATATGATAAGGATGCCGATGCGGCCTATATTGGGATGTCCTCAAAAAAGCCTGATGGGGGCATAGAAATAGCTGAAGGGGTTATACTCCATACAACTTCAAAAAATGAGATAACAGGAATAGAAATACTGAACGCAAGCAAAAAATTTCCTGTAAAAACACTCTATAAACCGGAGTTCACCCCGGCTTAGTCTGTGATTATTTTCTCATCAATGAAGAAAAAATCTCAGCACCATCAGCGTCTTTTGCGTTAAAAGCTCTAAAACTTTGAATTGGCGCTAGCGTCGAGGGCAAGTAAGTACATTAACTGGTTTAGTTGGGTTGCTTTTTTTATATACCAGTAATAACCGGCGCAGGCGATCTTAGCAGCATTGTCTGTACAAAGGTGATGACCGGGGAAAAAAATATTTACTTTTTTCTTTTCCGCAACTTTAATGAGGTTTTCTCTCAGAAAATTATTAGCTGCGACGCCGCCTGCTACAATTAGGTTCCGGCATCCTGAATTCTCAATTGCCTGAAAAGCCTTAAAAGAAAGAATATCCAGCACTGCCTCCTGAAATTCTGCCGCGACATTTGCTTTATTTAATTCTTTTCCGTTATCGGCCAAAAAATTTCTCACACTTGTCTTCAGTCCGCTGAAACTGAAATCAGAATTCCCTGATTTAAGCATGGGACGTGGGAAATTGATATTACCGGAGACTCCGCTTTTTGCCGTCTTTTCAATTATCGGTCCTCCGGGATAACCGAGACCCAGCATCCGTGCGACTTTCTCAAAGGCTTCTCCAACCGCATCATCGCGTGTTCTTCCAAGAACTTTATATTCCGTCAAATCCTTCCTAAGATACAAATCCGACTGCCCACCGGACATCATTAAGGCGACCAACGGAAATTAAGGCTTCTTCACATTTAACAATAATCATA
>CBDUII010000227.1:0-4889 GCA_965367285.1 uncultured bacterium | reverse complement strand
GAGACTTTTCGCAAAACACCCGGTTGCTCCCGATTTGTCACTTAGATTCCCGCTAAAGGCTTGCGGGAATGACAGTTTGGGTAACAAATTTTACAAACTTTACAGTAGCTTTTTGGGCATAACCCCTTAAATATCAAGGTGGTTTTTGATTTATGTATAGGCTCTTTAGGCATTTTAGCTCACTTTAGACACTTATGTTCTTAAAAACTATACCACTAACCTTAATTCCGTTATCATCGGAAGCAAATGTCACATTTGCCTGCATACTGGCAGATGTGCCGTCACACAATTTCACATCCAGCCTGTCAGAAGATAAGTCTTTTTTCATATATTTTTCCAGGAACCGCTTTTTGTTTGATTCATTTATTGAAAAGATATCCTTAAAATCCTTCCCTTTGATTTCACTAATTTCTTTACACTTTATTAGCACCAGACCCCTTTCATTCAAGTATTTGATCTTATCATCATTTCCCACAACGCAAACACCGTTTAGATAACTACCCAGAAATCTCTCAAGTTGTTCAGAATACTTCCTTATATTATTTACCTCTTCCTTCATTCCCTTTGCATCCTTAATCGCCTTCTCAAAGAACTCATCCATGGTAAGCTCCACAATCAGGTCCTTAACCGCTTTGGCAAGTTCCTCGTCCTCCCATGGTTTACTGAAATATTTATCCACAGAGCTTAAATTAATGGCGTTCATGGCAGCCTTGATATCCGCATACCCGGTCAGGAGTATCTTTTTGCAGATCGGCTTGATTTCATCTATTTTAGCGAGGAGCTCTGTCCCCTCCATCCCAGGCATCCTCTGATCGGTTATGACAAGGGAGATATCCTCTTCATTAAATATCTTTAAAGCCTCCTCCGCGCTGGTTGCTGTCTTTACGTTATAGATCTCCATAAAGGCGTCATGCAATAAGCTTACTATCTCAGGCTCATCATCCACACACAATATTGTGCGTTTTGTTTCCTCAGACATTTTTATCTTCCTTTTAATCCAACTTAATAAGATTAGAAACAGCCATAAGAAAGGATGCGGCAGGCACACACTCCTTATTCTCTTCTGAAATTACATATACCTTTCCATTTCCTGCATCAAGGCATACAGCCACAGTTTCAGCTTCTTTCGCAGCCTTGAGAATAGACTCATTATTTTCTGGTGTACCGGTGCAAACCAGAATGCCATAATCAGAAATGCCGGCAATAGCCTCTGCCGCATCTTTTTGATTTTCAAAATCTTTGATTCCTAACCCTTGTTCCAGGTCTTCGACCACATATTGAAGATCCCGGTTCAAATATAGATTATCATTACCCCTTTCGCCAATTACAAGCACCCGTCGACGCCGCTTTAAAAGATTCTTTGCCGTCTTAATTTGTTGAGGGGTACAGACCGGAAGGGAGAGGATAAAGGTTGTAACAAATTGGGCGCCTGCCTTATTGGCGCGGCCTGGCCGGCTTTCCGCCTTAATTTCCCCGTTACATTTATTAACTATATATTTTACAAAACTAAGCCCTACCCCTGTGCCATCAATACTGCTCACTTCTACTGACTCAGAACGCCAGCGTGTTTTAAAGATATTTTCACTTAGGTCGTCTTTATCTATGCCTACCCCCTGATCACTCACCGCTATCTCTACAATAGGTGGGATTCTCTCTCTGACAACCCGGGCAGACAGGTGAATCTCAGCCCCATAAAGACTATATTTAATTGCATTGGAGATAAGATTATTCATAACACGTTTAAGATAGGATGGGTCAAAAAAAACCTTTTCTGCTGCAGCAATATCATAGGTTATCTTAATGTTTTTCCTGCTTTCCTGGATAAGCGGTAAATATTCCGCGTTATCACGATACTCTTCAAGAAAATGATGAATTGGAATTGCTATGATATTTATTTTTTCTATATTATCAATTATATTAATTGTCTTTAACGCATTAGCAACTGATACCTTAATATGTTCAAGACACCGTTTAACGCTTTCATCGACGTTTCTTGACAGCGCCTCTATCTGAGCCATGACGGTCGTCAGGTAACGCTTGAAATCATGATTGATGGTTCCAAACAGAAAGGCCTGGAGCCCCATCTGTTTAGATCGCTCATCGAGCAATATCGCAATCTTGTCACGCGCAATTTCGAGCTCTTTTGTTTTCCCTTTAAAAAATTTATAATACTTATAAGCCTTATCAATCTCTTCCATCTTTCACCTTTCGATGAATTTACCGCAGAGGCCACTGAGACTTGAAGCTAAGAAGTTGTGAAGATAGGAAGTTGAGGTATTCCAGCTCTCAACTTTTCAGCTTCTTAACTTCCTGACTTCTCTCAATTCTGCATACTCAGCGGTCTCTGCGGCGAAAAAAACTTTGCTAAAAAACAAGATGTTGCAAGTTTGTAGCAGGCGAGTTATACGCCGAACCTTTCAAAACTTTTCCCGGAATTTTTACGTTGTAACATCAAGATTTACTCCTTTGAATAATTCAGCTGATCCTCCTCCTTTTTTTGGCGCTTCTGCAACGTTGCTTTGCGGGTCTATCTGTTTCATCTCTGAGATTCCCTTCTTAACCTCTCCGGACTTAGCAACCCCTGGTGTATTTCTGGTTTCTACCGCAATGTTCGCATTACTGGTGCCGGTGATTTCCACCATAACAATCCCTCCTTTTGAAATTAGGGCCTTGAAAAATTAATATGTCTGAGGTTGTACGGCAGTCTACGCCAGTGATTTTTTCCGATTGGGCAGGGTACAGAACATGATAGAAAGGCTTGTAAAAACAAACTACTCCCTTACCCGATGTTAGCCGGTAAGGGAGCTGGATAGAGAGAGAGAGAGAGCAAAAAGCATACCTTTGGACACTTTTTACCCACGATATCCCTCTCCCGCTAAAATACCTGATTTAGATAAAAAATTCAACTTAAAGAAAAAAATAGGTTACTAAATCAACCTTCATATGTCAAGAAAAAAATAGTTCAGCCGGTCAATTGCATTTAATAGAAAGCAAAATGAGTACCGTTTTTCATTTGGGAGGATTTAGTCCTGTTTAACAGGTTTTTTGGATACCCGGCAGGATTTTTTGTTGCAGCGATTAAACAGGCAGCTGCTGCGGAACTGATGAGAAGTATTGAAAGGTAAGGTTATTTTGTTGCATCCCTGCAACGTAACACAATCAACTTCCTGCCTGTGCGGGGCACGCAGACAGGTCTTTGCCACTAACCACCTTTAAAGAATCCTTCTCGTTCCCAAGCTCCAGCTTGTGAACGAGAAGAAACAATTTAGAATTTATATTAGATTTAGTATATCTCATTAACACCTCGATTCATCGAGGTGTTTGAGAAAAACTGCGATTATAACTGTTTTAACAGTTTATCTAATTTAACGTATAGAAATCTCAATATGGCGCGGAATATCATTCCCGCATTCGTCTTTTGTCATTCCCGCGAAAGCGGGAATCTAGCTTGATCTTTTCAAAAAAAACCTTAAGCTTCAGTTACCTTATAACTGCTCTAATTATCTTTACCAACAATCTTAATTTATCATTATCCGCTTCTCTAATCAGACTTTTTAAGTTGTCTTTCAATTTCTTTCGACTTTCCTCCTTATGTGCAAATTCAAAGAAGTCCTTTAATTCAACTTTTAAAACCTCAGCAAGATTAATGAGAGTTTTGATGGTTGGAAAATGCTGCCCCAATTCTATTCTACTTAAATATTTTGCGGTTATCTCAGCTTTTTCCGATAAAAGTTCTTGTGATAGGTTCTTGTTTTTTCTCATTTCCTTGATTCTTAAACCAAACAGTTTTTTCGCTTTTGCTTCCTGCATACATCCTCCATTTTGAGAAAATAAACAATTATCCGATTTGAATGGGAAGCAGTAAACACACTACAAAGTAGATATATCTTGACATAATCAATCTAATTGATAGATAATCAACTTAAACCATTGGTTTGCTTGGTTAATTTCTACTTATCATTGATAAGATTTTGGCTAACCTTTTTAGACTCTTTTATTTTTTACTGCTGTGATATTAATGCTATGGGATTAGAAAGCATTGGTGAAGAATTATAAAAAAAATCCCTGCCATAATGTTACTGCTGTGATATTTAAAGAATATATTGATAAATCGGTGCATGCCGGACAAATGATTCTATTGTAGTGTGTTTTTCTTGTTACAGATTTGTAACGCAATGATTATGGATTTGCAACCCATACAATTAGCTAAAGAGGGGGATTATAAGTCCCATCAGTATTTTGTTACGGATTGCAAATCCGTAACAAGAAAAAATTTATTCCCCGCTCGAGGGGGTGTAATTGCGGCACCGCCGCAATGAATCTGAGGATGTTCTTATGGAAATTCTTAATGAAATTTCAGCTCAATTGAAAGATGTTGATGAGAAGACCATATGTACACCACTAATTACTGAGGTTTTGCTTAAGCTGGAAAACTGTACCAAAACACTGCAGAAACAAAACAAGGCTGCGTCTTTTGTTCAAATAGCGGAAAACCTCTCAAAGCTCTTCGAAGGCTTTCTTTTATCTACAATCGAACCGACTTCTGCCGGATTAGATTTCATCAGGGAAACCATTGAGTTTAAAAAGAACCTGCATAGTAGCACTGGACAGGGAAAAGACCTTCTCCCCGCTGCTGAGGAAATAAACCTGAAACTGGGTTTGTTGCTTGCCGGTAAGGAAGTTACTGATGATCCGGCAGATATCAGGGATCAGGGATCAGGGACCGGTATTAAGGAGAACCTGCCCCCTGACATAGACCTGCCAATAGAATATGATCTCTCAATCAGCTCAAAAGAAGATGTTTTATCCTATGAAGAATTTGTTCATGAAGCATCCGAGCATATTGAGAATATAGAAAACAAAATTCTGGAACTGGAAAACAGTCCGGA
>CBDUII010000226.1:0-4899 GCA_965367285.1 uncultured bacterium | reverse complement strand
TATCGTATTGATGAGATATTTACGGAATGCCCATTTTATGGCAGTCGCAGGATCATAGAAGGGTTGCGCCGAGACGGGTTTGAAATTGGCAGGGGACGAGTCCAAGCTTTAATGCGGAAGATGGGTCTGCAAGCCATTTATCCGAAAAGGAATGTCCAGAAATATTTAATAGTGATCAGGGATCGCAGTTTACCAGTAGTGATTTTACAGGGACTTTGTTAAGCAAAGGGATTGCGATCAGTATGGATGGCAAAGGTCGTGTTTTTGATAATATATTTGTAGAGCGGCTTTGGAGGAGTTTGAAGTATGAGGAAGTTTACATAAAAGACTATCAGAGTTATGATGATGCCAGAGGCGGTATAGGAGCATATTTTCCGTTTTACAATAATCGCCGTTATCATCAATCCTTGGGCTATAAGACTCCTCAGGAAGTACACTCCAGTTGAGTTTCTCAAGGCTTCAAATATCCGGGGAGTAAAAACAAGCCTGTGAAAATGTGGAAAACCACTCTCTCCGCATGTGGGAAAAGCATTGAAAAATAAAAAACATACCGCCTTACGGCGGCTTGGTAAAAACAAATCGAGTGCACCTAAAAAAAACTAAAAATTGGTCTTGACAAACCCATCCACCTTAGAGACTTTAACCTAAAACGAAGCTCCAACTTCTGCAAAAAACCCGCTAAAAGTAATATTCGCGCTAATACTTCTATAATCAACATTGAGATTTTGGTACCTGAAACCGGCAGCTATAAATATCGGACTGAACACATCAGCTTTAATCCTTGTGATTGAATCAAAATAATGGTCACCGCTGAAGGCTATAAAACGAATCTCTTCTTCCAACGAAACAGGCAGTTTGGGGATATCCAGCTGCAAACCGGCATAAAGCATTGGAACTGGTAATTTATAGCTTTTAGATTCAGTAGTGCTGCCCTGTTTAACCTCAGCAGAAAAATCAATAATTTTAGTATTTATTCCAAGGTCTATGTTCAAAGTCCCTAACGTAGCGAGACTCAGCCCGGGAATGCCGTAATAAAGGGCAATGTCATATTGGTCAAGTTTGAGTTTTGATGTAAAATCAGCATTTGCGGAATAAGTTTTATCCGCAAAAGAGAAAGAGACACTTTTATTTCCTGTACCGCTGAACTCCATTGGCGAAGCCATCAAGTAAACGTTCGGAATAAAAAGCGGCATATCTATCTTTGCCCTGCCAAAAAATTTTGCCTTTGAGCCAAACTTCAGATCATTATCAAAATCAAGAGAATCTCCCAGGTATTGAATATTCCCGCCCGGGTTCTGGAACCAGCCGCCAACAGCAGCTTCAAGCCCTATTGCAAACGTCGCTTGAGGAATAAATAAAACTGATGCCAATAGAACCGTTACTGCTAATTTAAAAGCTCTCATAAGCAAAGCCTCCTTTTCAAAAAAGTTAGTAGAAAGAAATATTTTATTCTTTTTTATTTTCCCTGAAAATATTGTACTTATTAAGAAGTGTATAATCAAGGTTATCTTCTATATTGTATTTTGGAATTTTTGAAAGTGTTTAGCGAGCGCATTCCTCATAGCTTGCAAAGCTAACAGGCTGTGTCGTAATGTCATTCAGAGGGGTTAGCCGAAAATCTCTTTTTTTAACTGATTGATTTTATGAGATTCTTCTTTTTTATTTCTTCAGAGCGTTTTAAGAAAGCCTCTGCTTCAGCAAAGTCGCCCAGAACGAAATGAAGCGCGGCCATCTTGTCGACGGATTGAGCAATGTCGATATGATTTGAACCAAGAACTTTTTCTTTAATTGCTAACTCCTTTTCTGCGAATGGGATTGCTTCAGAGTACTTACCAGCATCAGATAGTTCTATAACTTTTTGTTTTAGCTTTTCAGCATCGTCAAGATTCCGGGTACATGAAGGAATTAACAATAGGAGAGTTAAAACAGGTAAAAGAATTTTCCGACGATAAGGGCAATAGAGCATAAAGCGGCGAAGTCGCCGCAACCAAACAGGGCTGCCGCCCTGGAGAACAAACAAAAAAACTTCCACGCTTTGCATAAGGCGCTGTAAAAAACAAGAACTAACAGCGCCTAAAAAAAAGAAGTTTTTACAGTGCAATAGTATAATGCGCCTTCTGATTTTTAGAATAATTCAGCTTCCATGCTGTTAGAACTTACTGCTTCTAATGGCAGATTTTTTTGAGTACCAACCTACGATACTTAGAAATCTTCGCCATACACATTGTCCCTGCTGGGATCAAACTCTTTTTCAGTATCATTGTTGTTTATGGAATTGATAGTATTGATATCTTCCATTTCCATTCGTACTCTTCCAGTTGCTATTCTGCGGCGTTCTTCTGCCAGACTTCTTTTTTCTGCTGCAAACATTGCCGCAAAAAGGCTATTAAAGCGTTTTCTATGAGTCTTTATTGAATTATTTTTATAGATATTTGAAGCATCAATCTTATTGCTATCACCTTCGGGCAATAAGTATTTTACCCAGTTTTCCTTGTGTTTTTCTTTATATTTAATCCATTTATTCAGTATTGTTTCTGAAATTGAAATTATAGCGTCGTTCAATGGTCTTGCTTTGTTCTCAATTATCAAGGCTCTTATATCCACCTCAATAGTAAGATATTTGTCTTTCAATTTATCATAAGAGCGGTTTTTGTATTTTGTTTCCAATAATTCTCCATAAAACTTATCAACGACTTTATATACAAGGATAATTTGCTTCGCGGTATTAGTGTCATTATGTGAAACCACTCTTATCGTACATCCACTTAACTGAGTTAACATAAAGATGCATGAGAAAACAATAAAACCAAACCTGTGTCTGAGTATTAATAATTGCATTATTTTTCCTCCTATTTGTCCTCAATGATTGTATTTTCTACATTTGGATAATTGTTGGGGCTCCATGTTTTTGTATAAAGATCCATGCGCTATTCCTGCTCATCAGGTGGGTTTTTTTCTTTCTCTTGCGGAGAGGATAGCGGTGGTGGATATATGCTTGCCATTACAGAATTTGAAAGCAGCAGCAAACCATGTATGGTTTGGATGCCTGCATACAGGCAAATTAATTTAATGCCCATCACGAAAAATAAATCCACATTACCTCTTTGTAATTCAAACTGCCGTTAAATCTCACTCAGATAACTGAGTAGAAATGGAACAACTTCATGGCTATGTGAATGTTAATACGTAATAATAGCATGATAGCATGTTGATGGACTTTCAGCAAAGAGTATTGGTAATAAAAAGCGCAATGTTGCAAGTTAGATTCTTAGCTTCGCTCAGAATGACACTTCTGTGCTGTCATGCTGAGGGAGTGACGCGACCGAAGAATCTCTACCTTGAAATTCCTATACATCGAGTTAGTAATACAGCGCGGCAAAGCCGCAAGCAACTGGGGAATACGCTCGCTAAACACTTTCAAGAATATTGAATAGATATGCCAGGCACTTTAAAAGTGCCTGGCATATGGTTCAAAAATTTTATGTAACTGTTTTATTTGGTTTTTCCGCTTTTTGGCTTTCTACAAATACCTTGATTCCCATCAATATCTTCTTGTCCTCATCAAAGCATTCTATTCCGTAGTTGGTTGTTTCGTCGTCAATCGTCCTCTCCCTCCGGATAGTGCCATGTATCCTGTAATTCCTTTCTACGCCTTTTACAAGCAATAGTATTAGAAGTTCTATCTCATCTTCTCTTTTCAGCATAGCTTTAGTAGTGAAAGAACATCCGGTATCGCTTATGTTGATAATGGTGCCCATGTCCGAGATCTTTTTCGGTTTTGACCGAACAATACGAGCGTTTATCTTGGTAAGGGTACGCCGGCTGGTACGAATAAACTTCTCGTCTTCTTTTATGGGAAATTTGACTATCAGTTGTGGCAGCTTCTTTTTGATCAGTTCGCTCTCAAATGCCCCTAATACCCCTTTGTTAGTAATTAGCCGAAGGACAACTTGATCGCCTTCCGATACATTCATGCTCAAGTAGGTGTCCGGTTTTGAAATGGTAAAAACTATCTGCTTACCCGGTTCGCTTTCAGCAAGCGTACCCTGGTATTTTTTATCTTTAAATTCAATAAAAAAAATTGCGGCATTTTTAAATAGATTGGTAACGGACTCGTAAATTTTCGACATTTCCTGAGTATCCTCATCCGTTTCTATACTCGTCGTTGTTTCTAACGAAGACTCCTTCACATCGCCCTGTTTCTCATCTTCCTTGTTTTCACCGACGACCTGGATATCAGTTGGAAACATTTCTTCTATTGACAAAGATTTCGCATCCTTTCCAGCAACCACAGAACGGTTATCTATGCCTCTGCAAATATTGTAAAGCTGTTTTCCAATACTTCCAACTTTAGAATCAAGGTCATTTAACGACCGTTTTTGCAGATCATCTCAGGTTATTAATCCAAGTCTGCTCATCTTTTCAGCAGCCCCCTTCCCGATTTCCCATATCTTTTTAACAGGAAGTTTTAGGACGAAATCATCAAGCATATCAGGTATGATAGCGAACTGGCCGTTTGGCTTTTTCCAGCCGCTTGCTACTTTGGCAAAAAGCTTATTAGATGCTATCCCCGCGGATGCGGTAAGCTGGGTCTCTTCATGAATAAGTTTACGAATTTCAGAGGCAATAAGGACTGCGTCTCCTTTAAATTTATCAGAACCGGTTACGTCGAGATATGCCTCATCGAGTGATAAAGGTTCCACCATGTTTGTAAACCGGTGGAAGATGGCGCGGATTTTTTTTGATTCCTTATTATAAGTATTCATTTCTGAAAGAAGAATAACAAGTTTTGAATATAACTGTTTTGCGCGGTATGACTCCATGCCCGCGTGATTACCTCATTTCCTGGCTTCGTAATTAGCAGTGCAGATTACTTCTTTTGTTTCTGGATCGCACCCG
>CBDUII010000225.1:0-4911 GCA_965367285.1 uncultured bacterium | reverse complement strand
TTTATTCCTTTACGTCTTTGCGTTAATTTCCCCTTTTGCTTCCCTGATTTTTACTTGACAGCACAAGTTTTTTCACTTATACAGGTACAAACTTTGTGGCTTAGTGACTTTGTGTTGAGCCTTGCATAAGACGCTGTAAAAATAACAGCCAAACAGCGCCTAAATCACTTCTGGCTCCGGCTTGCCGCGTCAGAGATAAAGGGATGCTATTTATGCTTGACATAGAATCCAAAAATAGATAAAGTAGAATCATGAAAACAACAATTGATATTCCAGATAAGGAATTACATGAAGTAATAAAGCACACCAAAGCAAAGACCAAGCGGGCTGCAGTGGTGTATGCTCTCAAAGATTTTAACAGAAGACAAAGGCTGGCTGAACTCACTAAAATGCTGGGAACATTTAAGGACTTTATGACGCAAAAGGACTTGAAAACAATGCGGGAAGATGAAAAATGGAAAAAAGTGAAGTAGTTCTAATTGACACTTCCAGTTGGATAGAGGCACTCCGTTCCACCGGGAAAAAGGATATACGCAAAAATGTAATGAATTTAATGGTAGATGGCAAAGCAGCATGGTGCGACATGGTGACCGTGGAACTCTGGAATGGGGCAAGAGGCAAATATGAAAAGCAAAAATTGTCAGATTTGGAAAAAGAAATTACCTGTTTACAGACAACTCAGGAAGTATGGAATTTAGCCCGTATATTAGCAAAAAAATGCAGGTTGTCCGGTAAAACTGTTCCTACCGCTGATTTGGTGATCACGGCATGCGCATTGTTTCACCGAACAAAAATAGAGCATTGCGATGTCCACATAGATATTATTCTGTCGATTCATAATTCCGGCAAATAAAATGTTGCGGCAGTTCTATTTTTTACCCTGCCGGGTATTGCGTTCCTCTCGAATAATAACAAAGGGAATTTGTTTTTTAGCTGTTGTTCTTGCAAACTTCCATAGAGATTTTTCATAAAAACCGCGCCTCATGCCAAGACCTTTTCTGGGTTTGATGGTTTTTAATTTAATGTATAAGAAATACCATTTTTGTTGCAAATGAATCAAATAGTTATGCCTCTTATTTGTTTTACTCTCTTCATATTCTCCAGACGACGTCACTCTCTCATTAACACCCTGTTTTAGCGGGGTTGTTGACCACACAATACCACTAACCGTTTCAACGGCTTGCACCGGCATTGTCTGTGGAATGAGAAAACTGTTAACACAGTTTCAGATAGGGATGCTTCTCAAACACCTCGATAAATCGAGGTGTTAATGAGATCCACCAAATCTAATACAAATTCTAAATTGTTTGTTTTTTTAGTTCGCCCGATAGGGCGTTATGTCCTGATTTTCCTATGAAGTTATCGATATGAAGTGTAAAAAGGTTTGTATTTAAATGAAGCGATAATCCTTAATTTATTTTTTTGGATTCTTTCCGGAAACGGGCTATAGGGAGAAGCGGTTTTCACTGCACTAAGCGCGGCATTATCAAGGATTTCGTGCCCGGAAGAACGAACTAAAGAAATGTCAGCAATTGTACCGCTCTGGTCAAGTATAAACTGTAAAAGGAGTTGCCCCTGCAAACCTTTTGTGGCCGCCTGTTCAGGATAAGACCAGACTAATTCTATCTGCCTTTTTATACTTGAAAAATAGGAAGCGTATTTAAGTTCCTGTGAATCAAGGGAAACTGTTTCAGTATCTGATTCATCTTCTCTATCCCCGGTATCAAGTTTTGCGAATTTCTCAGGATCAAATCCTTTAAACAGAGAATTTTGATTTTTATACTCATCCCTTTCCTGATTATCCTGTTCCCTGAACAATCCCTTAAGAACCATAGGAGTTTTTTCTTTCTCCTTTAATTCATCTTTCTCAGCCGCTTTTTTTGCAACAACAATTTTCTTCTCGCTTTTTTTCTTTTGAATTGTTTTCTTTTTTACAGTACTCCTGAGCCTTGATCTTCTCTGCGGCAAAACAGTTTCTGCGGATTTATATTTATTTTTTTGAACCGCGCTTTTATTACCGTGAGCTCTGCTGTTATATTCTGATAGTATTTTCCGGGTAATTGGTTTTTCAATTTTTTCCGGTTTGGGAATTTCCAGAATTTCTCCCTTTACAAATTTAAAATCCTCATTTTTTTCTATTTCCGACTTAACAAATTTCACCTGAAGAGGAATCACTTGCTTTTTATCGCCCATCAACCAATGACCACTTGCCTCCACAATGATCAAGTGGATCATTAATGACAGGAACAAGAAATATCTGGTTTTATGTTGTCTTGGCGGTTTCATTTTTTTGGCTATCAGCAATTAGCAATCAGCTTTCAGTCTTCCGGCTTTGCTGAATGCTGACGGCTGTCCGCTCACTTATTACTCAGAGCATAAAATAGTTTACATTTTCTCTCTTACAAATGTTAGAAAATAGATTCCCGCTTTCGCGGAAATGATAGAGAGAAAGCAGAATGGTCATTATAGTTCCCAATCAAGTTGGGAATGACATTCCTGCGCTATGTGTCATTCCCGCGAAAGCGGGAATCTAAAGAAAACTATTTTATGTTCCCATTAGTAATCCTTCTGCAGTAAATTAACACCCAACTCTTTTTCCTCTACAACTTTCATCACCAGCTTATTGGCAATAATGCCGTTGATAATACCTGTGACAGCCGAAAATGTTAAAAATACAGGTAAAAGATAGAAAAGGTCTTTATGATGAATTATAAAGTAATATACAAGTATTATTACAACAGTAGTATGAGTATATGCCCCGAAAAGACTTATGCCAATTAAACTGAAATATCGCCGGCATAATTTATAAGACAATCCCATAACAATAGCGCTCGCCATTCCCCCAATAAGACTCAACATAAAAGTTGGACTCAGAAACGTGCCAAAAAGAATTGAACCGATCAGGACTCTTAACAAAGTAACAATTATTGCTGCCTGAAAACCTAATAACACTAACGCGAGGAGAGTCGCAATATTTGATATCCCAAGTTTTATCCAGGGAGAAGGTAGGGGAATCATTTGCTCTAAAGTGTGCAAAACAATACTCATGGCCACGAGGAGAGACATATACACTATTCTTCTTGTGTCTTGAGAATTGTCAAACATATTTTTTTGCATAAGAATTATTCTTTGCAAGCGGTCAGCTATCAGCGAACAACTTTCAGCTAAAAAACATCCCATCATCAGGTACGAAAATAGATTCCCGCTTTCGCGAGAATGACAGCAATAGATTGAGTGGATGGCAAAAAGCGCCGTATTGTCATTCCCGACCAGATCGGGAATCTAAATGCATTTTTGAGGTTTCAATACGCCGCTTTAACGGAATGGCACATGACAACCGACCGCTGACAGCTGAATACCAAAAGCTAATCACCCCACAACCGCATCTATGCCGTGTAAGTTCTCACCTGCAACACGGACTACGACTTTATTTGGAACGCATGCTGTAATTTTCCCTGAGTGCTTTATCCAGCCCATTTTTATACCGACTTTGTGCAAGCAGGGGGATTGGACTATTCTAACCTGCCCGTCCTTTATTTCAATCTCAGTAATCCCTAAGGGACCCTTAGCCGAAATCAGTTGATCCTTTTTTAGAGAGTATTTTCCTATTAATTTATTATCCGCTTCAACAATAACATCGACCCCTTCTTTCTGCATGGCAAAGATAAAAGGAACGCTCAACAGATTAACAACCAGCACAATTGCGATCAAAATTTTGTCACCTTTAGTTATGGTCATGAAACTCTATTTCTCCTTTAAGATCACTTGAAACAATTTTCTTTCCGTCCTCAGTAATAATTACCCCTTCTAATTGGCTTTGAGATTCAATAAATTTCATTCCCTGCTCTGCTCCCATAACGAAAACAGCAGTTGCCATTGCATCCGCAAACATCGCCTCTTTCGCTATAATCGTTACACTTCGCAACCCTTGTGCCTGCATACCCGTTGCCGGATCTAATATATGATGATACCGTATTCCGTCCTTAACAAAATATTTCTGATAATCCCCTGAAGTCGCAATAGCATTGTTTTTACCATCCAAAGAAGCAATGATATCTGACGGTTTACGGGGATGCCTGACACCTATTTTCCAGGGGACCCCCGGACTTTTTTCTCCTATGGACTTTAAATCGCCTCCCCCGTTTAAGATAGCATTATATATATTATATTTCTTAAGTACATCTATTCCTCTGTCAACCGCATAACCTTTAGCAACAGCTCCAAGGTCAAGTTTCATCCCCTTTATTTTTAGCCTTACCTGCTCATTCTCTTCTAATGAAATATTCCTGAAATCAACTAATGGAAGCAGGCGAATTATGGTTTCCGGCTCTGGTACTGTCCCTATTTCATTTTCGAATTTCCAGAGATCCCGTATCGCGCCGATTGTAACGTCAAAAGTGCCGTTTGCAAGCCGTGAATACCGGATAGATTTTTGCAGTAATGTGTATAGTTCACTGCTTACGGGATAAGCCTGTTTGCCCGCGTTTTGATTAATTTTCGTTATTTCGCTTTTTGAACTAAAATTGCTTGTAAGCCTTTCGATACGCTGAATTTCATCAAACGCCTTATCAATTGCCGTCCTTGCCTGTTCGACATCAGGGTGTGAAACCGTAATATCAAATAAAGTACCCATTAAAAAACGGGTTTCTTTGATTAGTTTTACATTCTGAGAATCACATCCAACAGAGAAAAAAAATATTGAATATATTAAAAATGTCTTTAAGGGTTTTTTCAAATTCTTAAAGCGGCTTTCAAGGAATCTTTGCTTCTATTCCCTTGACGCCTTTGAAATGTTTTTTATCAAAAGTATATATTATGTTTATCCTTTTATCTTTTGTAATTTCACTTATCACTGCTTCCTTAAGATACTTATTTTATTTTCTATAAAAGCTTAAATCTTGATATATACAT
>CBDUII010000224.1:0-4914 GCA_965367285.1 uncultured bacterium | reverse complement strand
TCTTGCAGTACATCACATGTCATTCTGTGCGCCTTTTTAAAATTGACAATAATAAATAGGGGTCAGGTTTCAGGGCGCGGGGTCAAGCTAAAACTTATCCCTGAACCCCGATCCCTGAAACCTGTCGACTTAGGACATGAAGATTGGCCATGGAAATGCCGCTCAGCATAGCGCCGACAATTCCCATAAACCCCTGATCTTTCCCGCAAATGAATAAATTTTCAACTGGAGTTTTTCCATCTTTTATTTTACAGGGAGAGCCATAAACTGCTCCATTAAGATGTCCTGTAAATCGTTTAATTGTTTTCGGCGTGAACATGTCAGAAAAAATTAGGGAAGACGTAAAATCAGGAATTATACCGCATATTTTATCAAGAGATTTTTTTTGCCACATTTTTTTTTGAGACTGGTATTCATCCGGAGAAAGATTATCCCACAGGTCAAAATTGGCGATATGGGTTGCCCTTATCATGCCTTCCTTAAGAAGGCTGTCAAAGCAGAAGTTGTTAGGACAACATATTACGCCTGATGAAATATCCACCAGGTCGTCAGGTTTTTGGTATGTGAACTTTTCCGAATCATTGTAGAAAATAATAGTTTTATCTATTCCCAGTTCAGCAGGTTCTCTGTCCAGCACGTAGATCATTTCCACAAAAGACAGGTTTCCGATTCTGGCGTCAGCATGCTGGATTTTTTCCCCGGTTAACCGCATAGTTTCCACAAAGCCCGTGGACGATAGAATCTTCTTTGTTTCCAACTCATCTCCATTTTCAAGAGTTACTGATTTGACTTTTCCATTGCGGGAGTTGATATGCTTTACGCCTGTTTTTAATCGCAATTCTCCTCCACACTCCTTGTACTTTTTCAAAAGGACGTTAATAATCTGTCTCACCCCTGTTTCCGGTCTTGCGAACCCTTCCATGAAGATTGATTTGAACATGATTACAAACTGGTCAAAGTCCATATCATTTTCTTTTGCGCTGCCATAATATGATAGAGGGCAGAACAACATTTCAATAAACAGCGGATCATTGATAAAAGAACCGACCACCTCGCGCGCTGAAACAGGCGTAGAGTTTAAATTTAACTCGTCAAATTGAGATATATGTTTACATAAATTACGGAAATTATCTTTTTGCGAAGGAAACTTGTCGGATATTTCCTGTTCAAAGGTTTTAAAATTGTTAGTAAAGCAAAGGGATATTTCAGGAAAACTTATCGCGGAGGATTTTTGCTCGCAAAGAGCAAGGTCTTCATGTTTAAGTTTGAGTTGTTTTAATAGTTTGGGAAGAGGGGTGTTTTTTGTTCCCTTTTTTACGAAGTTAGTTATGGCGTGAAGGCCTACGTCAAATTGGCGTCCCTGCAAATTATAGAAAGAATTCAATCCACCCGGGCGAGAATGTTTTTCCAGAATGCAGACTTTCTTTTCATAATAGGCGAGCCGAATACCGGCAGCTAACCCGGACATCCCGGCGCCAATTATAACTACGTCATAAGACATGAAATATTTTACGAAACGCAGGCGCCTTTTAATTTCGGCTCAAGATATTCCACACAGCCATCTATAGTGGCTAATTCCGGATAATCTTCTTCCGGGACGTCAACTTTATATCTTTTTCTGAGCTCCAACACAATATCGAGAAAATCCATGGAATCGAGCTCAATCTGATCACGTATTGCTTTGGAGTCATCCAAGTTGCTCAAATCCTCGTCAGGCGCTATTTCTTTAATGATATTGTAAATTATTTCTCTGATTTCTTCCTTGCTCATTGACTCTCCTGATTTTGATAATTTAATCGTATAGGAATTTCCTTTTTAGATTCCCAATCAAGTTGGGAATGACAAAACGGCGCAGAATGTCATTCCCGCACGCTTTTTTGTCATTCCCGCGAAAGCGGGAATCCAAGTTCATATTATACATCATGTGTCCTTGAAATTGAATTAATATATAGTCAAAAAGCAAATTATTTTTCAAACCGTTTTATTATAACCACAGAGTTAATTCCCAGCATTCCGAAAGAATTATTTAATATATAATCGACTTTTTCTATCTTTTTGGAAGAGTTTGTAATTAGAGTCTTTAGCTCACACTCAGGGTCAATATTTTCAATATTAATAGTTGGGTGGACTATTTTATCCTGGAAGGAGGGTAAATTCCCTGCCAGTTCCAGAGATCCTGCCGCGCCCATAGCATGGCCGATGTAACTTTTAGTGTTATTGATATATGTCGATGGAGCATTACCAAAAACCTCTCTAATGGCAATGCATTCTTTAATGTCTCCATGGTGAGTGGAAGTCGCGTGGCTGCTGATTATATCGATGTCTTCCGGTTTAATGGCGGCTTTTTTCAGCGCCAGACGCATGCACTCTGCCTGGCGTTTAGCTAATGGCATTATGAAATCGGACGCGTCTGAATTAATGGCATATCCGGCTATTTCACCATAAATGTTTGCTCCCCTTGAAAGGGCTCGCGACAGTTTTTCCAGGATGTAAACGCCTCCACCCTCCGCAACCACAACACCGTTTCGCGCTTTGTCAAAAGGACGGGACGCTCTCGTAGGATCGCTGTGATCCGCCAGGGCTCCCTCGTTTTTAAAGCTGGCAAAAGTTCCAAAAGTATGAATACTTTCTGAAACGCCTCCGGCAATGGCAACTTCCACCTCTCTTAGCTGAAGCATCTGCATCCCGTGAATTACACCTACATTTCCAGCAGCACAAGCCGCTCCAAGGGTATAATGAGGGCCTGTGATCTTCATATTCAATGTTACTTCGCCAGCCGGGTTATTGGCGACAGTGCGCGGGTTGTGATGATGAGACCAGACTTTGATATCATAGTCATATTTTTTAATATTATATATTTCGTTTTCTGTTTCTACATTTCCATGCTCGGTAATTCCGAGGTATACACCGATTTTTGAAGTATCCTCTTTCTCTATATCTATTTTTGCGTCTACCGCTGCCTCCCGTGAACAATAAATAGCGATACTCCCGGCACGAGTCCCTCTTCGGATGGATTTACGAGTCTGGTATTTTAATGCATCAAAATGGCAGACCCCCGCAAGAACAGGTTCCATATAATGGGTTTCGATAAATTCAACTCCGGATACCCCTTCTAACAAGTTTTTCCGAAACTCGGATAAATTATTTCCGTTTGGAGATGCCAGTCCCACGCCGGTTATAACAACTCGATTATCATTTCCCATACTAACCAATTGATATATAAGCCATATATTGAAGAAACTCTTCTTTTCGGTCAACAAAATTGGATATTATAGCATATAGCGGCGAGGCGCCGCAACCAAATGGAGCTACCGCTCCGGCGAGCTAAAATATTTAATCATTTTTCCCATACCTTCTTCGTGGCTGACTATAGGAGTATAGCTCAATTCCCTTTTCGCTTTTTCAATATTGAAAAAATGGGATTTAGCTAATTGCGAGGCTAAAAAACGTGTCATCATCGGTTCACCGGAAAGACGAAACAGAGCGTAAACTCCTTCAAGCAAAAAACCAAGTCTATACGCAGTTTTATACGAAATAGTCTTTCTAACGGAAGGAAGTTTAAGGCTGGAAAGTACCTGGTTAATCCAGTCCCAGAGTAATACCGGTTTTCCCTGGGTAATAAAATATGCCTGGCCGCAGACGAGAGAACCTGCTTCTAATCTATCTGCTGCCAGCAGGTGAGCATGTGCCGCATTGTCAATATAAACCATATCAACCAACTTTTTCCCCTCTCCCACTTGGACTAACCTTCCGGATTTTGCTCTTTTAATCAACCTTGGAATCAGGTTCGTATCTCTTGGTCCCCATATCAGGTGAGGCCTTAATGAAACTGTTAGAAGGTTGTTTTTACCATTTTCCACCAGAACCATTTTTTCTGCCAGGGCTTTTGTTTCAGGGTAAAAGCAATTGTACCTGGCAGGATAGGGGATGGATTCATCAACGTTTTCAAAATTCTCCCTGCTTCCATAAATAACGCTGGGAGTACTCGTGTAAACAATTTTTGAAACTCCATTTTTTTTACATGCCCCGATAATGTTTTTTGTTCCTGTCACATTGGTTTCAAAAAAATCTTTCTTTTTCCCCCAGATTCCTGTCATGGAAGCCACATGGAATACAGTATCCATTCCTGAAGTCGCGGCCATGACTGCTTCATAATTTCTAATGTCTCCGGTAAAGGTTTCTACGCCCGATTTTTCAAGAAGGGGGTACTTGCTTCGTCCCATGACCCGGACAGACTCTCCCCGTTTCAGGAGCATCTCAACGATAGCCCTCCCCAGAAAACCTCCACCTCCTGTAACCAGTGCTTTCATTTGATATAAATTTTAGTTTAGGCGCTTAGCGCCCAAACATTGACAAAGTTTTGTCGATATGTTTTAACGTACTTTAATTGAATGAATTTAAAATTATTATTTAGTCTGTTAAAAGTAAAATTCGTACTTTTTTAGGCAGTGTTTATTCTGATTTTTACAGCGCCTTATGCAAGGCTTGGCAGAAAGTCAAAATATTCATAACCACGAAGCTCACGAAAGACACGAAGAATTTTTATTGTTACAACCTTACAGATTTTAGAGTTCATAGTACAGTTTTTATGATAAAAAAATCTTTTTAAATTGAAATTAAAAGCCATAGACGCTTTATAACAAGTTACAATGGAGCAAGAATAAATTAGTATTTAAATTTTTTCCTTCGTGATTATAAATCAATCATTTAAGAAAAATTATCCGCAAAAATTCGCTAAGTTTTGCATAAGCCGCTGTAAAAAAACAAAAGCTAAACACCGCCTAAAAAAAGAAGGTTTTATAGTGTAATAGTATATTAACAAATCATACCCAAAGGTTTTAATCAAGGTTAGTCCAGGACTATTTCGTTTTCCCTTCTAACCAATTGAGAATAAAGAAATAGAATAAAAAGCTG
>CBDUII010000223.1:0-4973 GCA_965367285.1 uncultured bacterium | reverse complement strand
GTTATATTGCAGTAACGGGCATGACGCGACACAGGCTCTTTATAAAGGAGGAGGTCTGCATTAAGCGATTAAAACGATTAACACTGCTCAACAGGCAGATATTTTCGATAAGTTCATTTGTTAAATTCTGACCTGTTTTAGTTTTTCATACGCGCTAAAAACTTTGCTTGAGTAGCGGGTTGGCAAAAAACCTCTATTTAGCATTCTGCTGAGCCTTTTTGGCCCGTTATTATAAGCCTCAAGAGCTAATTGCAAATTCCCAAATTTATTTTCCATTTTTCCCAAATAGTATGTCCCCATTTTGACATTTAACAACGGGTTATAGAGAGTTTTTTCTCCTTCCCACTGAAGCTCCGTTTCATATGCAATTTGCTTTGCTGTAAGCGGCATTAACTGCATTAGACCTCTTGCCCCAACATTTGAAACCGCCCAATTGTAAAAAGAACTTTCTGTCATTATAACTGCCACCAAAAACATAGGATCATACCCAAATTTTTTACTTTCCTGATGGATTACCCTGGCTGTCTGGCGCAATTGATATGAATTTAAGCCGGTGTGATATTTGGAAAGAATACTGAATACCTTCTTTTTTACCTCATTTTCTTTCAAGAGTCTGTCCTGCTTTATGTTTTTCTCTAATTTTAAAAAATATTTCTCTTTTTCATTACTTAAAATTCTGTCATTTACCTGATAAGAAATAAAATAAAGGGAAATATGAACAAAATAGAGACAAATAAAAGCGACAGACAGGCTAAAAGTTGAACTTTTTTGGCTACCAAAAATAGTCATAAAATCACCAAATTGGACGATATAAAAATTAGGCTTTGCAATGTAGAAAGGATTATTTGAACTTAGATTCCCGCTTTCGTGGGAATGACAAAAAGCGAAGGATTGTCATTTCCAAGCACCTCTACATGTTATTCCCGCACGCTTTTAGCGGGAATCTATAAACATTGAAATTCCTATACAGCAAAACATTAATAATCTATCATATTACATATTAAGAAAATATGTCAAGCAAAAAGCGGCTATAACCACAATATATAGTGGTTACTTTACATTTTTCATAGGCTATATTGATTTTTTCGCTATTTTATCTCTGTATCAGTTTGTCCAGTTTCCAGTCTAACGGCAGCCGAACAACACCCCCATCCCTTCTTTCATAAAGCAGGTACTCGTTTTTAATTCCAAACTGAAAAAGGTCTCGAGTTATTTCAACGTCCTTAATACAATATTCAATAATAAGGTCTATTTTCCCTTCCTTAAACCATTGCAGAGACTGAAGGCCGTCGGCGCTTTTTTTAACATTTAAAGTTTTATTAGCTAAATGGTTTAAACTTAATCTAAAACCAAGCCGCTTTCTAACATCATCCAATATGTCAAAAGTTTTTAATTTTTTTAAATCCTCTGTTGTATACGGCTGTAAAACCCCATAATCAAAATTTAACAGGTTAAAGCCGATGACCAAATCAGCCGATTTCAACTTTTCAATCAACTGTTCAATTTCACCTTCAAGAAAAGAAACAAATTTCTGCTCTAAAGAATCATACACAACTGCAACAGCCACTTTCATTAAATGCAAGTTTTTCCATCCCCCTACTTCAGCAGCGCTTCGCTGTGTTTCTACATCAAAAAATAAAATTCGATAGTCATGCTTGGTATTTTCTTTTTCCGATTCTATCTCCATAAGTTTCTCCTTTGCGAATGACCTTGTCTTCGTTATATTTGCTTTAAAATTTGTTTTCCCTAAAAGAAGGCTAAGAAAATCAAGCGCTCCATTTTTATCCAACGGTTTGTTGCCTGATCCGCACTTTGGGGAATGTATGCAGGAAGGACATCCCTCTTCACATTTGCATTCGTATATCAAACTAAAAGTAGCTTCCAGGAGCTTACTTATAGCGTCAAAACCCCGTTCAGACAAACCCACGCCACCCGGGTGACCGTCATAAATAAAGATTGCTCCTTTTTTTACCTGCGGGTGGTGAGGATATGAAATACCGCCGATATCATCCCTGTCGCATAACGCGAACAAGGGAAACATTGATATTGCCGCGTGCTCCACCGCATGGATAGCCCCCATGTAGTGATACTTTTCGCTCTCGATCTGCGATTTAATTGCGTCTTCAATCTCAATCCAAAACCCGACAGTTTCAAATATTTGTTCCGGAAGGTTCAACTCATGGTAAGACAACAGTTCCTGTCCTGAAATTTTTCTTTTTTCATATCCTACGACCTTGCTTGTGACTTTTAATCTTCCCTTTTTAATTACAAAGTTCAAAACAGGTTTTGATTCAAGCACAGATAGAATTTCTGTTTCTTTCTCTTCTTTGGCTCTCGTATAGTATGATTCACTTCTTTTGACAGCGTAAATATTCCTTTCATTCAGATCAAAACGGGTTATGACATATTGATCTCCTTTATGAAGATAAATTGCGCCTTTATGACATTCAGTAAAAACGCGTCCGCCCGAAACTTTTCCTATAACCCGGTTCGTCTTGTTTTCAAATATGGTAAACCCTTCCCCCACGGACCGAATGTCCACAAGGCGATGCGGTTTTTTTCTTGAAGAGTACCAGACTTCATTATTAGCGTCGGGCTGCAATTCTCCACATAGAGACAACCTGCTGATAATATCCATATATCGCTTTACATCTATAATCTGCTCATCTGCTTTTAGGGGTAATTCAGCCGCGGCGCACACCAAATGCTGCTTAACTATTTCCGGGTTGTCGGGATCAAGCACAGCCTTTTCATACCCTCTTTGAAAAAAATCCGCCGGATGGCGCATAAAGTACTGGTCCAGTGCATCCTGCTGCGCGATGAGTATGATCAGGTATTCCGTGGTTCCCCGCCCTACCCTGCCTCCACGCTGCCATGTATTAATTACAGTGCCCGGGTAACCGACCAGCAAACAGGCGTCCAGACCACCAACGTCGATCCCCATTTCCAGGGCGCTGGTCGCGACAACACCTTGTAGCTCATTGGAAAAAAGTTTAGCCTCTATCTCCCGGCGTTCTTCAGGTAAAAATCCCGCGCGGTAGGAGCTGACTTTTTTTCTTAACGAAGCATCTGCCTGGCTTATCCATGTATAAATCAATTCCGTCGCCTTTCTCGACTTGGTAAAAACAATGGTTTTAAAACCGTCCCTGCATAAAAGCCTGAATAGCTTTGCCGCTTCGGTGCTAGCGCTTAAAACCGGGTTTAAAAACAGAAAATGTCCTCCGGCACTCGGGGCGCCATTTTCCGATACAGAGAGAAAAGACAAACCAGTCAGGGCTTCAGCAAATTGAGAAGGATTATCGATGGTCGCGGAACAGGTAATAAACTTTGGGTCAGAACCATAATGAAGACAAACACGTCTAAGACGCCGTATGACCCGGGCGATATGAGATCCAAACACTCCCCTGTAAGTATGCAGTTCATCAATAATAATATATTTCAGGTTTTTAAAAAAACCTGCCCAGTTATGATGGTACGCTAAAAAACCGAGGTGCAGCATATCAGGATTGGTGATAATGATATGGGGATTGTCTTTTGCTATTTTTTTACGAACGTGAGATGGAGTATCTCCGTCATATATCTCCGCCTTAATATCTTTACATGATAATTTAGAGGAAAACCCTTTAATAGTTTTCAATTGATCATGGCCCAGTGCTTTCAAAGGGAATAAATAAAAAGCCCTTGTCTGATCGTCCGATAAAACGGATTCAAAAACAGGGATATTATAAGCAAGAGTTTTTCCTGAAGAAGTTGGAGTGGAAAGTATGACATTCTTTCCGTCACGAACAGCTTTTATAGACTCGTATTGATGGGAGTATAGACTGTTTATACCTATTCCTTTTAAAGCATCCCCTAATTGGTTGGAGACGAAACTCTCCTCACTGCAATGAATCGCCTTTTTTTGAGGAATGATGTGATGGTGAGCAATGAGATTTCCAAAATCTTCAGAGCTTTTAAGCCGGTTGATAAAAGATGTAATGTTCATAACTGTAAGTCTTTCTATCATAAAACCATCTTAAAATATATTAAAAGTTTATGCTCATTACAGGCTTGCACAGGTGTTTAAAGATCTTCGAAACAGAAAATATGAAAAACGACGTGGAAATCATTGCAATAAATTTTGTCAATTGAAGTCATATTGTCCCGAATGGATTAAAAAGTGATTAAATAATTTTTTTCTAAAAATATGATATATTTTATATAATTTTGTTGTTATTATTAATTCATTATATTAACTTATATATATGTAATTTTGGAGGTAAAATATGCGTACAACTATTGATATAAATGATGCTCTTCTAAGTGAAGTTTTAAAAAAATCCGGGGCCAAAACAAAAAAAGGTGCAATAGTAACAGCCATGAAAGACTACATGAAATTCAAGAAACTCCAGGAGCTTAAAAAACTAATAGGGAATTATGACGATTTTGGTTTAAGCCTTAAAGATTTAAAGAAAATGCGTAATGAAAGATAATATATTAATCGACACTTCAGCATGGATCGTTAGCTTTAAAAAAACCGGCAGTGAAAAGTTGAAACAAAAAATTGTGGATTCGCTTAATGCTGCTTCGGCAAACGCTTATTCTCCCTGTGCAGCCCATCAACCTCCTTTTGCAGGGGATTTGTTTTTACAACCTTTCTTCCTCGTTTTTTCGGCTTAAGTCTCGACAGCATATCACCGTCACGCTGATCTCTCCAGGTTTTCAAATTGGATTGATAAATGCCTTCTCTTCTTAAAAGAGCTCCCAGGCTGCCTGATTCTGTACAGCTATCCGCTAACTTGAGAATCCTAAGCTTATACTCCGCTGTAAACTTCCTCCGAGTTGCTTTTTCGTAAACCTCAGGGTTCGGTACAGCGCTGATGGGTCCCTCTGCTTTTGATCTTTCGATTGAGGGAATTACAGTCGCCCTACGGACTCCTTCCTTTCTCTTTCTCAGGCACAGGGCATTCTTTTTCCCCTTTGGTTAAAATAGT
>CBDUII010000222.1:0-5000 GCA_965367285.1 uncultured bacterium | reverse complement strand
AAACGGAGCGATCCTCTAATCCAAAAATATCTTTCTCCTTTTGGGAAAACTTTGTTCCGTTTCCAGTATCAACCAATATTTTTTTCTCACCTGTATCGATAAGAAGGCAGTTGGTTTCCAGTTCAACCCTGTTTTTTTCATCAGCAGGGTTGGTCTTTTCCCATAGCGGTTTCGGGATCACCCCGAACATTGCCCCACCGTCTAACTTATACTTTCCACCGCTGACTATTTGTACTTCAAAATTACCAAGTTTCATAATTAAATAAGACGCAGATTTAGGCGCTGTTTAATTCTTATTTTTACAGCGCCTTATGCAAGGCTCTCGTAGATTTTACCGATTCATTTTGAAAAACTTTCCCATTATTTATAGTATGAATAAGATTTTTTTACTTTGGATTCTTTTTATGTATTCTAAATTAAGTTAAGTACAATTTACGCATATCTCCCTTGTTCAAGAGTTCATCGGAGGTGCCTTGAAAGACAACCTTGCCAAGTTTGAAAACATACACCCTGTCAGAAATAGATAAAACCTCTTTGACCTTTTGTTCTACAATGAGAATGGTAGTCCCTAATTTCTCATTTATCCCTTTTATCTTTGCCATTACGGACTTCAATAATTTAGGCGAAAGACCTAATGAGGGTTCATCCAGCAACAGCAATTTTGGCCGGGCGACGAATGCCCTGCCGAGTGAAAGCATCTGCTTCTCACCACCACTCAGACTGCCTGCAAGTTGAGATTTCCTTTCTTTAAGTATCGGGAAAAAATCAAAAGTTTCTTCTATCCTTTGCTGTAGTTTATCCTTTGCAAAAAAATGCCCGCCAATCTCAAGATTTTCTATAACCTTTAATTCAGTAAATACCCGGTTGCCCTGGGGAACAAACCCTATTCCCCTAATCACATTATCAGAAGGTTTCTCATTTTGAATATTTGTTCTGTTATACCGGATATCTCCTTCGTCGGCAGGCAAAAGTCCCATAATCGCTTTCAGCAGGGTGGACTTCCCGGCTCCATTCGGTCCGATAAGCGCAACGATCTCCTTCTCCTCTACTTTTATGGAAGCGCTGTGGATAACTATCTTTTTGCCATATCCGGTTTTAAGATCAATGACTTCTAACATGGTTTTATAAGTTTAATTTTAATTCGTGGCTAAGTTATTTATTCCAAATAAGCCTCAAGAACTTTAGGATCATTCAAAACATCTTCATGTTTGCCTTCCGCGACTTTTTTCCCTTCATCCATGACAATAACCCTATCGGAGACCCTTGCAACAGCATTCAGGTTATGTTCAATCAGAATTATTGTTTTCCCGTTCGTTTTTAATTCCTTAACAATTTTCAACATTCTTTCAATAATCTCAGGATGAATTCCAGCCACAGGCTCGTCGAGCATTAAGATTTCCGCGTCAGACGCAAGACAACACGCCAGGCTTAATAATTTTTGCTGACCGTAAGATAAATTCCCGGCCGGATCATCAACTTTTTCTTTTAGATTTACATGTTCAAGGATAGAAACCGCTTTTTCTTTGTTTTCCAATTCCTCTTTATTCAGTTTTTTCGGACAGAAAAGAGCGCTCAAAACATTTTCGCCGGTTTGATTTTTTACAGCCAGTAAAACGTTATCCAGCACGGTAAGATTCATAATTAATCTTAAATCCTGGAATGTGCGGGATATGCCGAAATTGGAAATTTTATAGCTCGGCATTCCAAGGATATTCGTATCCTTAAAATGGATTTCACCACTATCAGCATCTAAGAAACCGGACAAGACATTAAACAGGGTAGTCTTCCCGGCTCCGTTAGGTCCGATAATACCGGTAATACTTCCCCGCTCCAAAGATAACGAAAAATCATCCAACGCTGTGATACCGTCAAAGCGCTTGGACAAATTATTTATTGTAAGAATGTTATTCATAAAAAATAAAAAACCTTAGACAGGATTAACATGATGAACTGGATTGTTTCTATTGAGTGCAATGACAAAGCTGAGCTTAGCTCTGCCGTGTCATTGCATCCCTTCCTGATTATCTTGTCTAAAGCTCCAGTGTCGGAATTTCAAAGTTCCGTGCTAAAATGGGAAAATAACAACAAAATTATAGTCTTAATCACTGATTCAATTTTTATCTTAATAGTTTTTTGTTTTGTTCCGTTTTTTGAAACAAAACATTAACTAAAATAGCGAGCCTTCGGCTCGTAATTTTATTTCTTCTTAAAAGAAAATTCGCCGATAAGTCCCTGGGGCCGGTACATCATAAAGAGGACCAGTAAGGCTCCATAGATGATCTGCCGCATATTGGCGGCAATGGCATTGGGCATACCTATAAATCCCAAAAGTTCCGGTAAGGTTACCAGAACAACCGCCCCGACGACAGAACCCCATAAATTTCCGCTGCCGCCGATAATTACCAGAGAGAGAATAAAAATAGACTCCATTATGGGTAAAGCTTGTAGGGTCGATAAAAGTTATGTAATAAGCATAGAGGCTGCCCGCTATACCAGCCAGAGAAGCGCTTACAACCAAAACAGTGATCTTAAAACCAGCCACATTTTTTCCTAATGAGGCGGCAAAAACTTCACCTTCCCGTATGGCTTTTAAAACTCTTCCGAATGGAGAATTGACCAACCTGTTGGCGGCCAAAAAAGTAATGATTGCGAAAAAAGAAACAAAAAACAGAAAAGCGATATGGGAAGAAATTTGAAATCCAAATAAAACAGGTTGCGGAATTCCTGGAAGACCCATAGGGCCTTTGGTAAGCGATACCCAGTTATTGAGAATGCTGAATATTATGATCTGGAAGGCAAAAGTGGCAATAACAAAATAATCGTCATGGCTTCTTAAGGACGGAATAGCAATGAAGGCTCCAAGTATGCCGGACAGCACCATAGCACAAAGGATGTTAATTATAAAATGACTTTCAAAGTGAAGGGCCAGCAAGGCGGTTACATAAGCGCCGATTCCGTAAAAAGCGGCATGGGCTACGGAGAGAAGTCCGGTATATCCCGCTACAAGGTTTAAAGAAACCGACAAAATAATATAAATACCGATAAGTATTAAAATATGTAAAAAATATTCCATTTTAAAAACCTGAAAGAATAGACAGGATTACAGGATCAACGTGATATTTAAGCCTTGCATAAGGCGTTGTAAAAGAAAAAAACTAAACAACGCCTAATAAATCCTGCACATCCAGTTAATCCCGTCAACCAAACTAAATCTCCGTTTTTTCAATTTTTCTTACTAAAAACCCTTGTGGCCTGAATAACAGAAAGATAAGAAGGATGGCGAATGCAATGGCGTCCTGCCCTTGGGAACTTATCTTCCACACCCCCAGGTGCTGGGCGAGGCCAAGCAGCAAGGCCCCTAACAGAACCCCTGGAATGGGCCTCCCGGAGCCTCCCACAATAACTGCAACAACTCCCATCATCAGGGCATTAAGACCCATGGTTGGAGTCATATCAATATCCAGGGAAATTAAAATACCCGCAAATCCAGCCAAAGCGGAACCTATGGCAAAAGTAAACAGAATAACCCTGTCACTTTCAATGCCGGTTGCGTTAGCCAGCCAGGGATCGTTTGCCACCGCCCTCATCATCTTTCCCATTTTTGTTTTGGAGAGAATCAGATAAGTAACAATAATTAGAAAACAGGAAACAAGGATAATAGTGATTTGTATTGGGGTAATATAAGCGCCTAAAATATTGATCCCTTCCTTTACCTCACCGGATCGGATCGTCTTCTGTATCGTCGCCAAAAATCATGGAGATAAGGTTTTGAAGAACAATGTAAATCCCCAGGGAAGCAATAAGAAGGACCTGGCTGTTAGCCTTTTTTTTTCTTAAAGGTCTATAGATAGAAATCTCCATTAAGATTCCGAGCAGGGTTGTAAGGTCCAACGGAGATTATTATTGAGAGAACCAGGGGCAGTCCTATCAATACGGACAGGGCATAAGTAAAATAAGCTCCGGCAGTATAGACAACGCCATGAGCGAAATGGAAAAAACGGGTAGTGTTATAGATAAGGGCAAATCCTAATCCAATGAGGGCATAAATGCTGGCAGCGAGTAGGCCATTTAAAAGAAGTTGATTAACATATAAGAGTTGATTGGATAGCTATTTATGAATTTGTAAATGCCGGGAAAAACTATTTATTAACCATCAACTACTTAAAACTCTGCAGCCATAATAAAGAATTTTTCAGATCATCAACCTTGCATACCTTCAACATTTCTATCACTAATTTTACCATTTCCGACAAATTAATTTGTTTAGAAATTACAATTCCAAAATGTTCACATCCTTCTTCATATAACTTTTTCACCAAAGGAGAAAAATGTCTTGCATTGAATGTTATCAATGCCCTTTCATTCTCGATGGCGTAATCCAATTGCTCATCATCTGTCTTACTTCTCATCCCAACTTCATGAGCGCTTAGAACATCATATCCCCTGCTCCTGAGCACCTCTGCGACTGTATGAGAAATATCCTCATCCAAATACAGTTTTATTTCAGCCACGGCGCCCCTTTATACTTTTTTCTAATATATTCCTCAGTATTCTCCTCGATAAACCGATCAATTTTTTCCTTGTTATCATAATAATAGGAGAGGGCATCGTGTACCTGGGCATGGGTAATATGCGGATACATAGCCACAATCTCGTCCACACTTTTTCCGGCATTCTCCCACTCTACAATTAACCTAACAGATATTCTGGTTCCAATTATTATTGGCTCACCGCCGCATATTTTAGGATCACAAGTAATGTAAGAATGAATGGTTTGTTTCAAAGCTTTTGTTGGCATATAACTTCCTTCCTTAAATATTTAAGAAAATTTTTATAAATTCTTCGTATGCTTCTCTCTGTATAGCTCAAAGCTTTTTCGGGGCTTCGTGGTTAATTACTCATTGTGGTTTCAGCTTTCAATTTTATCACGGAAAGAGGGTATTCCGGGAAAGTGCTATTGTTAGTTGAAAATTAGAAGCGGCTCCGATATTGTTAATAAA
>CBDUII010000221.1:0-5013 GCA_965367285.1 uncultured bacterium | reverse complement strand
CGGCAGCTTATGCTGTTGTTTACATGGAGGGATGGCAAGCCTTGTTGACTGTCTCCCCAATGTCTTGTTGTAAAAAAATCGCAAGGCCGCATACCCTACATTGCAGGAACTCCAGGCTAACTTCTGACTCTCCATCAGGTACAGCAAATATCCCTTGATCTTCTCATTATCGATCCGGTCGGGTGATTGGTCATAATATCTTGCCAACTTGGACACCGCGTTAACATATGCCTCATGTGTTTTTGGTGCAAACCTCCTCAGCTTCATCTCATTGATCATTCTTTCACGCAATTTACTCATAATGCCTCCTCCTTTTAAAAAGGTTGTTATTACGACCGCTCACTATGAACGGCCTTATGGAGACATTTTATGCGTTAAGCAATAATCATGGATACTTAGAAATAAAAGGAGATTATGTGGTTGGTTCGAAATGCTAAGATTGAAACAGGTCTGAAAAACTACCGCGCAAGCGGTTTAGTTCAACAGTAATTATATAAATTATACTTTAGAAATTGTCAATAAATATATTTTAGCAAAAGGCCTGAAAGCTAACAGCTTTAGTTTCCATATCCATCCAGATGTTTTGAATGCCACTTCCAGGCTGTTCCGATTATCGTTTCGAGTTCCGCGTAATTTGCTTTCCATCCAAGTTCATTGGAAATCTTTTCCGAACTTGCTATCAGGAGGGCCGGGTCGCCTGTCCTTTTCGTTTCCTCAATCACAGGAACTAATCTACCGGTTACTTTTTCTGCTGTTTTTATAACCTCTAAAACTGAAAATCCCCTGCCGTTTCCCAGATTGAAGACGTCACTTTCTCCTCCGTCGATTAGATATTTCATAGCAAGAATGTGTGCTTCCGCAAGATCCAGCACATGGATATAGTCTCTGATGCAAGTTCCATCTTTAGTGTCATAGTCGGTTCCGAATATTTTGAGCGGCTTACCGCCCGTTTTTTCATTGAGAATAGCTTTCAGTGTAAGGGGGATTAAATGCGTTTCATTCTCGTGGTCCTCCCCCATGCTCCCATCAGGATGCGCTCCAGCTGCGTTGAAATACCTTAACGAAACGTATTTTAGATGATCAGCAATGGATAGACCGTTTAAAATTTGTTCAACCAGTGTTTTGGAAGAGCCGTAAGGGTTTATAGGCTGAACAGGGTGTGATTCAGCAATTGGAATATCCTGCGGCTCGCCGTATACTGCGGCAGTCGAGGAAAAAACACAGTATTTGACGCCAGTTTCCTTCATAGCCATCAGCAGGTTTAAGGAATTGACTACATTATTTTTATAATAAGCGCCGGGATTTTCCACTGATTCTCCAACCAGGGAGAGGGCGGCAAAATGCATTACCACATCGATTTTTCGGGATTGGAGCGTCTCCTTCAGCAGACTATAATCTGCCATATCTCCTTCAATAAATTCAGTTACCTTGGAGAGAGAAGACCGGTGGCCGGTAGAAAGGTTATCGATAACCGTTGTTTTATAGCCCTGCTCTAAGAGCAGGCGGTTCATAAAACACCCGATATATCCTGCCCCGCCGACAACCAATACATTCATATCTTTTCTTTCTTTCCCCATTCTTCCACCCACATGACGGTGGCGCCGGCAACGGCGGTTGGTATGGCTAAGAGATTTATTACAGGGATCGTTATTAGAAGAAGGGTCGAGAAACCGAAACCAAATGTTAAGATTATCCTCTCTTTCAATCTCTTCCTGAGTTCATCAAAGGAAATGTTATGGTTGGCCATGGGGTAGTCCACATATTCCAGAGCCAGTATCCAGGCGCTGAAAAACATCCACACAACAGGGGCAATTATATTAACAAACGGAACAAGAAAAAGCAGCAAAAACAATATAGTATACATAATAACATAAAGAAGTTTCTTGAATTCAGCAAGGATTGTTGGAATCAGGGTTTTAATCATTTTTTTCCATCCTTCAGACGGTTCTGTTTTTGCTCCTGTCAGGTATTCCTCTACCCTTTCAGACAACAGGCCGTTGAATGGAGCGCCTACTATATTAGCCGCAATGGCAAACGTAAAGAAGATTATAATGAGCGTGACTAAGGCAAAGAGCGGCCAGAGAAACCTTCTAAGCCACTCCGATTTATCCGGTAAAAGCCAATCGATAAAATCAGAGAACTGTCCAGCGCCGTACCAAATCAGCAACCCAAAAAGTATTATGTTAATTGCCAGTGGGATCATAACAACCCCCCGGATCCCCGGTTTTGTGATCATCTTCGCGCCCTGCAATAGGTAATAAGCTCCTTTTAGCGGATTACTCATGATCTCTGATTGTAGTCAGGTATTTCAGCAATTTCAAACTTTTCATGTATTTTCGTGTTACTAACCAGCGGAGCGTTGTTTTTTTAGCAAAGTTTTATTGTAACTCGCTGAGAATGAAATCCGAAATCCGAAACAATATCGAAATATTAAATTTCAAAATTCTAAAACTACCCAATACGCAATTATTACTGATATGTAAAGTTTTTAAGTTCTGAGTATTATTATTTTGAACAGTAGAATTTGTTTCGTATTTTGAAATTCGATGTTCGGATTTTTTTATGAATCATTTAGAAGATCAACATTTTATTTGTACAGCTTATTATTTAGTTGCGGCATCTTGCCTATTAAAATGCTGCTTCCAAAACCTTTTGTTTTGAAAAAGCGTCTTATTATAAATAACTCTAATCTACTTTTATAATTGCATTCTTAATTCAGTTGTTATATCTATATATAGGAATTTCAATGTTTATAGATTCCCGCATGATTTTAGCGGGAATCCAGAGGATGGGCAACTGCATTGCAATCGAGTGACATATTTGAGCAGTAGAAAAGTTGCCGAAGGCCTAACTTGTTAAAGTCCAAATTGAGTGTCCCCTAATCAAATGGAGGAAAAACCAATGAGTAAAGAATATAAATTTCTAATCAATGGTGAATGGCTTGCGTCTTCTGAAAAGCATGAGATCAAATCCCCTTATAATGGTGAAGTCATTGGTACAACCTACCGCCCAACCCCTGATGATGTGGAAAATGCCATACAAGCATCCGTGCTGGCATTTGAGGTCACAAAAAAAATGCCTCACTACCAGAGGTCGGAGATTCTTTTCAATATAGCCCGTATATTACAGGACAGAAAAGAGGAAATGGCAAAAACAATCGCGGCAGAAGCAGGCAAGCCAATTAAAGCAGCCAGAATCGAAGCGGAACGATCCATCCTTACTTTTACCATAGCTTCGGAAGAAGCTAAGCGAATTAACGGCGAAATAATTCCTCTGGACATTCATCCTTATGGAAAGGACAGGATATGTAATATTTCCAGATTTCCTATAGGCCCTATTGCGGGAATTTCTCCATTTAATTTCCCTTTAAACCTGGTAGTTCATAAAGTTGCTCCGTGCATTGCGACCGGAAATACCATGATTCTTAAACCAGCATCCCAGACTCCGCTTTCATCTCTTAAATTAGGAGAAATAGCTATGGAAGCTGGACTACCTGCAGGCGCATTAAACATCCTTCCCTGCTCAGCTCAGGTAGCTGAACCTTTAATAACAGATGAGCGAATAAAAAAGCTGACATTTACCGGAAGCCCTGTCGTGGGGTGGGGTCTTAAACAGCGATGCGGAAAAAAGAGAATAACCCTTGAATTAGGAGGCAACTCAGGGGTTATTGTTCATAATGACGCTGATCTTGGCTATGCAGTGGATAGAATAATTATGGGTGGGTTCGGCTATGCCGGACAAACCTGTATTTCCGTCCAGAGAATTTTTGTGCATAAGGATATTTTTGAAGAATTTAAGGAAAAACTTATTAAAAAAGTAAAAGCATTAAAAACCGGCGATCCTCTTGATGAAAATACCGACGTCGGTCCAATGATTTCTGAAAAAGAGGCGGAACGCGTTGAAGAATGGGTCAAGGAAGCTGTAAATGACGGTGCAAAAATCCTAACTGGCGGGAAAAGAGATAAATCCATGTTAACACCGACAGTCTTAACTGATGTAAAACCAGACATGAAAGTCAGTTGTCAGGAGCTTTTTGCTCCAGTAGTAACTCTGGCAAGTTATTCTGATTTTCATGCGGCAGTGAAAGCAGTTAATGATTCGGATTTCGGACTTCAGGCCGGTATTTTCTGCAAGGACCTCAATTTAATTTACAGTGCTTACAGAGAAATCGAAGTCGGCGGACTTGTTATCGGGGATGTTCCCAGCTTCAGAATTGATAACATGCCATATGGTGGTGTAAAGAATTCCGGCCTTGGAAGAGAAGGCATCCGCTACGCCATAGAGGAAATGACGGAACTGAGAGCTTTGATACTGAACTTACCTACCTGAGCGCTTCAATCGTTCTGGTTTTTTTTTGACGGGATAACAAGATGAACAAGTTAGATTCCCGCTAAAAGCATGCGGGAATGACAGGTGGGCGGAAGTGTCATTTCGAGCGAAGCGAGAAATCTATCTTAATAATTCTGTCAATTTTTTTTTAATGAAAAATATTTTTCTTACCGGACCACCCTCATCAGGAAAAACATGGAAAAATGGAATGCTTTTCAAAAAAGTTCAAGGAAGCGACGCTTCAAGCATTAGAATCACACAATACGGTTATTGGTACCATTGCGATAGGTGGAACAGATTTTATAAGAAAGATTAACGAAAGATGTGATATAAAAATTGTTGAAGTAACAGAGAGTAATAGAAATGAATTGCCAGATAAAATATTGAACATGATGTAATACCTTTTTTCAAATAATTTTAAATAACTTATAATGTATCGTATTCTCCTGATAAACCCCTGGGCCTATGATTTCGCGGCATATAATTTCTGGTCAAAACCGCTCGGTCTGCTGAAGGTGGCAGAATATCTCAGCCAATATGACGTTGACATTCGCTTTATTGACTGTATGGAAGAGTTTAAGCCGCGCGGATATAGACCCACTCCTGACAAATAATACAGCCTTTTCATGAGCAGTTCCCGAATAGCCATGATCCCCCCAGAATAGAGGATTTATGTAAATTCTT
>CBDUII010000220.1:0-5035 GCA_965367285.1 uncultured bacterium | reverse complement strand
AAATATAATTCTTATGTACATTGAATGAAGAAATAGGAATCCTGGACGATTGATAAAGAAAGAGGGCGTCACGCAAAAGATCGAAAAAAAATGTCCACAATTACACGGAAAGGGAGGGAGTCTGTTTCCAATTTTAAAGTTTTAGAGAGATTTTCTAACTCAAGCCTTGTAGAAGTAGTTTTAAAAACAGGGAGAACACATCAGATTAGAGTCCACTTGTCTTCAATCGGCTATCCTGTATTAGGAGACAAAGTATATGGAGGAAGAAAGGTTTGTTCAGCAGTATCTATTATCAACCGCCAGGCTCTCCATGCCGCAGTTCTCGGCTTTCATCACCCGAAAACAGGTAAGTATCTTGAGTTCAATTCACCGTTGCCTGATGATATGCAGGAAGCTATCAGTACATTAAAATAAATTATTAACCGCAGAGTGCGCAGAGGAAAAAGCTCAGCGAGCTTTGCGTTCTCTGCGGTATGACAAAAGTTTTTAAGGATAAAACGCAATGCAGCAAATTATTATTCAAGGCGGAAATCGTTTGAAAGGAAAAGTTAAAATCAGCGGCGCAAAAAACGCTGCATTACCTATCCTGGCAGCGACAATTTTAACTGACGAAAAAAGTATTGTCCGCAATGTTCCTCATTTAAAAGATATAGATACCTTTTGCCGTCTTCTTACCGCATTAGGAAGAAGGATTAAAGAAGAAACTAACAAGCGGATATCAACGGATTCTTCAAAGATCAACAATCACGAAGCGCCTTATGATCTCGTGAAAACCATGAGGGCTTCGGTACTGGTCATGGGGCCCCTGTTAGCGCGCCTTGGAGAAGCAAAGGTATCTTTGCCGGGTGGTTGTGCCATCGGAGCAAGGCCGATAAATTTACATCTGAAGGGGTTTGAATTAATGGGCGCGAAAATAAAGGTTAAGGACGGATACGTCATCGCAAAAGCAAAAAGATTGAAGGGAGCTAAAATGTATTTTGATCAACCAACTGTGACAGGAACAGAAAACCTGATGCTGGCTGCTGTTCTTGCAAAAGGAACGACTTTAATCGAAAACGCAGCCAGAGAGCCGGAAGTGGTTGACCTGGCAAAAGTTTTGATTAATATGGGCGCTAAAATAAAAGGCGCTGGGAAGGATACTATTAAAATTGAGGGTGTGACGTATCTAAAAGGATTTGATCATAATATTATTCCCGACCGTATTGAAACAGGCACTTTTATGATTGCGGCTGCTCTGACAGGAGGTGAAATAGAAATACAAGACTGCATACCTGGAAATGTGAAAGCGCTTATTGTAAAACTTCAATCCGCAGGCGCAAAAATTATTACAAAAGGCCACTCCTTGCTTGTAATAGGAAAGCCTCCTGTCAAGCCTGTAAATCTTGTAACCTCGCCGTACCCGGGTTTTCCAACTGACATGCAGGCCCAATTCATGGTATTAATGAGTCTGGCAAAAGGCGCCAGTACAATATCTGAAACTGTTTTTGAAAACCGTTTTATGCATGTCGCGGAATTAAGAAGAATGGGTTCGGATATCAGGATAGAAGGCCATACGGCTCTGGTGAAAGGGGTAAAAAAGCTTTCGGGCGCGCCTGTTATGGCGACAGACCTGCGCGCAAGCGCATGTCTTATCTTGGCCGGTCTTACGGCACAAGGGACAACCACTATTTCAAGGGTATATCATTTAGATCGCGGATATGAAAAAATAGAAGAAAAATTCTCAGCCTTAGGCGCTTCCATTAAAAGAATATAAGAGTAGTAATTAAAATTAATTTAACCATGGAAATTATTTCTCAAACAGATAAAAATTTTAGTCAAATTATCAAAGCTATCTTAAAAACAAGATGTGGAGAAATTAATAATAAATTAGAGGAAGCAGTAAAAAAAATCATTGCAGCAGTAAAACAAAAAGGGGATTCAGCCCTTTTTGAATTTGCGGATAAATTTGATCGCATAAATTTAAATAGCCGGAATATTAAAATATCCGTTAAAGAAATTAAATCTGCTTACAACAAAGTTTCTAAAAAAAATGTGCTTGCTCTGAAAAAGGCGGCTTCTCGTATTAAGAATTTTCACAGCTTTCAAAAAGAAAGATCATGGAAAATTAAGGAAAAAACCGGGACGGTTCTTGGTCAGATCATTAAACCAATCCAGGCAGTGGGACTCTATGTCCCGGGAGGAAAAGCCGCGTATCCGTCATCGGTTTTAATGAATGCAATTCCAGCAAAAATAGCAGGAGTCAAAAAACTGATTTTATGTACGCCAACTCCTCGAACTCCTCGTGGCGCAATAAATCCTTATGTGCTAATTGCGGCAGATATTGCAGGTATAGATGAAATATACAGAATAGGAGGGGCGCAGGCAGTTGCTGCAATGGCGTATGGCACAAAATCCATTCCTAAAGTAGATAAAATTGTCGGGCCGGGTAATATTTACGTAGCCACAGCCAAAAGGCTCGTTTTCGGTACTGTCGATATTGACATGATAGCCGGTCCCAGTGAGATTTTTATTATTGCTGATGATTCTGGAAATCCAGAATTTATTGCCGCGGACTTACTTTCACAGGCAGAACATGATGAACAGGCTATTCCTATATTAGCAACAACTTCCAGGCAACTTGCGAATAAGGTCATATCAGAGTTGAAATCTAAAGTAAAAAGGTCTGTCCGATCTCAAATTATAAAAATTTCCCTCAGCAGGAATTGCAAAATATTTTTAGTAAAAAATTTAAAGGATGCAGCCCGAATATCCAATTCTTTTGCTCCGGAGCACCTGGAATTAGCAGTAAAAAATCCAAACCGTCTGTTGAAATTAATTGATAGCGCTGGCGCTGTTTTCCTGGTCCATTTTACTCCTGAAGCAATAGGCGATTATGCTGCAGGTCCAAACCATGTTCTTCCCACAGGCGGGACAGCACGATTTTTCTCGCCATTAGGTGTTTATGATTTTTACAAGCGAACCAGTCTGATTTCATGTAATAAAGCAAGTCTAAAAACCCTCGCCGAGCCTGTTATAAACATTGCAGAGATTGAAGGTTTTTATGCTCATGCCGAAGCCGTTAGAATTAGAAACCGAGGGTAGTTTAACAGTAATGTAATGCTTATTGGGGCGAAGATAAGCACAACGTAGCAGAACCGCAACCAAAATAAAAGAATAACCAGGAAGCGGCTGGGCGCCGTAACCACAATCCGGCATGGAAAACCGAATTGGACTGTTTCCAAAGGAATGTCGCCCGAATGGTTGAGGTCATGGCCTGTCCTGAGCCCTGTCGAATGGATGGCAGAGCTAAGCTCAGCTTTGTCGAAATCAAATGGGCTACCGCTCCAATCTCCTATCATAATGCGTTTTTATGAAATTATAGGTTGTGGAAAACATTATTTTGTGGTAATTTATTTGCTTAATTGAGTTTAATAGAGAGGTGTAATTATGGATACTACCCAGCATCTTCAAGGTGGCCAACAAATAACCTTTCATACTGATGCAACTGGAAAAGCTCAAGATTATCCATGTACCATAAAAAAAATTAAGCAGAATTTAGTTGCAGTGGTTTTGCAGTCTGAATTAAAAGATTCCCCTGTTTGTGCTCTGGGAACAAAAATAACTCTGAAATGGACTACAGATAACAAGCCTTATTCACTTTTCACTAAAATTGTTCAGAACAAGACATTTCCGTTAGTTGTATTAAATAAACAAGGGGAAATCAGTAATCAGGCAGACCAGCAACCGGCAACACCTGCGGCAACTCCCACAGCAACGCCTCCAGCCACTCCCGCAACATCTCCTCCAAAAGCTCCATCGAAAACCGGAAATGAGGAAGGTGCTACTCTTTACTCTTTCGCAGAAAAAAAACCCCTGGATCAGGAAACATTTGATTATCTCAGAGATTTAATTAATGAAGTTCCTCAGCTATACAGCTTAGGACCGGATGAAGTCGTATCATTAGTGCCTTATATGGGTTATAAATCTGCTGAAAAGGGCTCCTTTGTTTTCAAAGAAGGAGAGGCAGGCGATTCTTTGTTTTACATCGTCAAAGGCGCTGTTGATATTATCAAAGAATCTGTAGAAGGAAACCCGATAAAACTCGCTCAGTTTACTCAGGATAGCATGTTGGGTGAAATGGCTTTAATAGACAATGCCCCACGATCTGCCACGGCAAAGGTGTTTGATGATGTAGAGCTTATTATTTTAAGCCGGGAATCATTTGATGGACTTTTGAAGGACGTTCCTGCTATTGGAATTAAGATTTTTAAACAGATAGCCACAACCATGAGTCAGCGTGTCAGGTTCGCGAACGGCAGGTTGGCTGATGTTTTAGACCAGGCCCATCAACAAGGAATTGCGCTTGAAGATGATGAGGAAGAATAATCTGCCCCCCTCCGGGAATTGGATGAATTAATAAACCCCTGTTGACTTACCCAAATCAATTATGAAAAGTTCAGTAAGTATGGAAAAACTGGTGTCGCTCTGCAAGCGCCGCGGCTTTATCTTCCAGAGCAGTGAAATATACGGCGGTCTGAATAGCTGCTGGGATTATGGCTTCCTGGGAGTTGAACTTAAAAAAAATGTAAAAGAGGCATGGTGGAAATCCGTTGTCCAGATGCGATCAGATATTGTCGGCCTGGATTCCAGCATTTTAATGCACCCTGATGTATGGAAAGCATCAGGGCATCTTGATTGTTTTTCCGATCCAATGGTGGATTGCAAAAAATGTAAGCACAGGTTCAGAGCGGATGACCTGAATTCTGAGAAATGCCCTGATTGTGGCGGAGAGCTTACTGACATCAGGCAATTCAACCTCATGTTTAAAACATTCATGGGGACTGTGGAAGATCAGCAGACAACCGTTTATCTCAGGCCTGAAACCGCCCAGGGAATTTTTATAAACTTTAAAAATATTCAGTCCACCTCGCGATCTAAAATCCCCTTTGGGATCGCTCAAATTGGGAAGGCTTTTAGAAACGAGATTACGCCGGGAAATTTTACGTTTCGCACAAGAGAATTTGAGCAAATGGAGATCGAATTTTTCGTTAAACCG
>CBDUII010000219.1:0-5044 GCA_965367285.1 uncultured bacterium | reverse complement strand
GCCTTTTTTTATGAGACTCAATCGCTTTCTACAATATAGCAAGCTTCGCAGGTATTCTTCGTAGGGCTAATTTTGGATGCTTTTACCAAAAATTTAAAACAATATCGAATGACTAAAATTCTAAATTCAAAACAAAAAACCGCAGGGCAAAAGATGTTTTAAAAATCCAAAAATTTGTGTTTTAATTTTGTTTCGTATTTCGAAACTTGATATTCGGGTTTTCGCTACTGCAGCTTGGTCAATTTCAACAAATTATCTATGTTGAGGTGCTAATGGCTTAACCGGTTAAACGACTTCCGTATAAAGGAAAATCGCGGCATAGCCTTTCCACTTTTTTGCGGACATCAGCCGCATTTGTCTCATTATCAGGATCATCCAGCACTTCCGCAATCCATCCCGCGATTATTCGCATTTGATCTTCTTTCATCCCCCGGCTCGTAAGGGCAGGTGTACCGATTCTAATACCACTTGTAATCATAGGTTTCTGTGTATCAAAGGGAATAGTATTCTTATTTACCGTTATTCCGGCTCTTTCGAGGGCAGCTTCTGCTATTTTCCCGGTCAGCTTTCTCGGCGTGAGGTCAATCAGCACAAGGTGCACATCCGTACCACCGCTAACCAGGCGGAATCCGACTTCCATAAGTCCTTCAGCAAGCTTTTTTGCGTTTTTCAGAATTTGATCCTGGTATTCCTTGAATTCGTCTCTCATTGCAAGTTTAAGCGCCACTGCTTTAGCGGCAATTATGTGCATGAGCGGTCCGCCCTGAATTCCTGGGAAAAGAGCGGAATTCAGAGGCTTCGCGTAATCCTTGCGGCAAAGAATCATCCCTCCTCGCGGCCCCCTCAGAGTTTTGTGAGTAGTCGTGGTCACAAATTCAGAATGAGGCACAGGACTGGGGTGAAGCCCGGCAGCCACTAAGCCTGCAAAATGCGCCATATCAGTCATAAGAATTGCGCCTACCTCATCCGCCACTTCGCGAAATCCGGCAAAATCCAGGATTCGAGGATACGCAGACCAGCCGGCAATAATAAGTTTTGGCCTCGACTCTTTGGCTATTTTCATCAAATCATCAAAATCCACTCTCTCTGTTTCCCGGTTTACCCCATAAGCCGCCACATTATATAATTTGCCTGAAATATTTAACGGGTGGCCGTGAGTTAGGTGCCCCCCGTGGCTCAAATTCATGCCGAGTATCGTGTCGCCAGGCTTGAGCATGGCTGCATATACAGCCGTGTTGGCCGGTGTTCCCGAATGCGGCTGAACATTGGCATGTTCCGCGCCAAACAGTTTCAAAGCCCGCTCTATGGCAAGGGATTCCGCTATATCCACAAATTCGCATCCACCGTAATAGCGTCTGCCCGGGTACCCCTCTGCATATTTATTAGTGAGCACAGACCCCTGGGCTTCCAGTACCGCTTCTTCAACAAAATTTTCCGACGCAATCATTTCCAAAGTAAAAGCCTGGCGCCGCGTTTCATTTAAAATCGCTTCATGAATTTCCGGGTCTGTTTCTAAAAGTTCAGACATCATTTTTCCTTCTTGCTTTTCGTTCGCTTTTTCAGGATCATTTCAAAAGCTTCCTCAATCAAACGTTCTACCTCCGAAAAATCCGTATTACTCATTTTATCGAAGTATTTGGAAACTACTTTGTAAACAACTGTTTCTAAACGGTCATAGTCTATTTTTTCTATGCGCCGGTTATGGCGTCCACCCTCAAACTCCGTGTTTAACCACATGGAAACTATTTCTGTGGCCAGTTTCGGCCCCACAATTCTCCCTCCTAATACTAGAACATTAGAGTCATTATGCAACCTGCTCATACGGGCGGAATAAATATCATTTCCTAAAGCGGCACGTACTCCGGGATAACGGTTTGCGGTAATACTCATCCCTATTCCGGTGCCGCAGATAAGTATTGCCCGCTTATCCACGCCATTCGCTATTCTTTCTGCTATAGTATGAGCAAAATCAGGGTAATCCACGGAATCCGAAGAATAAGTACCAAGGTCATCTATTTTATGTCCATTTTGAGCCAGGTATTCTGCTATTACTTTTTTAATATTGAAACCACCATGGTCGCAGGCTATTGCAATTTTATCCTCGCTGTTATTCATAATTTCTCATAAAAAGAATTATTACAAAAATAAACGTAAACTAAAATTTTATTATATATACAAATTTTCTGTTATCAAGATTAAATTAAGGCTTCAAACTGCAAACCTGAACCCTCAGAAGTTTTTCTTCACTTGCCTTATTTTATCTTTTTGTGCATAATTTTTATTTCTCTTTTTTCTCCGCGGTCTTTGCGACCTCTGCGGTAAATAAATTCATAAAAAATGCTGAAAAAGACTCCTTTATATGACTTTCATAAAGAATTAAAAGCCCGGATGATAGATTTCGGCGGGTGGGAAATGCCTGTGCAATATAGCAGCGTTATTGAAGAACACCAGGCCGTACGAAACACCGCGGGACTATTTGATGTGAGCCATATGGGAGAAATAAATATTTCAGGCCCGAGAGCAGAAGAATTTTTACAGCATATGATTACAAACGATATTAAAAAACTGACGGCAGGCAGGATACTTTATACTGTTATGTGTTATGAAGACGGTGGGATAGCAGATGATCTGTTAGTGCATAAAAAGTCGGATGATAACTATATGCTTTGTGTGAATGCTTCTAACACACAGAAGGATTTTCAATGGTTTTTAGAAAACCAGATTTACGGTACCCAGATTATAAACGCAAGTAGCAATACCACGCAATTAGCCCTGCAGGGACCGGCTGCGGAAAAAATTTTACAGCAGATTGTGGATATAGACTTAAGTACCCTGCAACATTACCACTTTAGAACCGGAAAGGCGGCACGGGTAGACGCTCTTATTGCCCGGACAGGATATACCGGAGAAGATGGTTTTGAAATTTATTTTAAATCGGATTGCGCTGAATATCTTTTTAGAAATATTTTGGAAGCAGGAAAAAAAAATGGGATAATACCGGTTGGTTTGGGCGCGCGGGATATCCTGCGATTAGAAATGGGTTATGCTCTTTATGGACACGAAATTGACCGGAATAGCAATCCGCTTGAAGCAAATTTAGGGTGGATAGTAAAATTTGATAAAGGAGATTTTATAGGAAAAGAAGCTTTAATAAAGATAAAGAAAAAAGGTCTAAAAAGAAAACTCGTAGGATTTGAGCTGATAGACAGGGGAATCCCAAGAGCCGGATACACAATTTTTAAAAATAACAAAAAAACCGGAGAAGTAGACTCAGGAACTTTCTCTCCCACAATGAAAAAAGCTATTGGAACAGGATATATCGCAATTGAGCATTCCAATGTCAACGGGGAAATTGAAATTAATATTCATGGAAAAAACAGAAAAGGTAAAATTGTAAAAACCCCTTTTTACAGAGGCCAGAATTCAGGGGTCGGGGCTCAGGGGTCAGAAAAAAACTCTTAAAATCTTTTTTCACTTTCTACAAACCCTGATAACTGAACCTTGACCCATGTTAACTGACTTTTTTTGGGAGGAAAAATATGGAATTTCCGGAAAATCTCTTATACACAAAAGAGCATGAGTGGATAAAAGTAGAAGATAATCAGGCAACAATAGGAATAACCGACTACGCTCAAAGTGAATTGGGCGATATTGTCTTTGTAGAGTTTCCGGCTGTTGACGAAGAACTGGAGCAATCAAAAAGGCTCGGAGTAGTGGAATCGGTTAAAACCGTATCAGATTTATTTTCCCCTTTAAGCGGAAAGGTTATAGAAGTTAACACTACACTTGAAGCGGAACCCGAACTGGTTAACTCCTCCCCATTTAAAAACGGCTGGATGCTTAAATTAGAGATAAAAAACAAAGAGGAAATAAAGACTCTATTGTCCGCGGCGGACTATAAAAAGTTCGTAGAAGAAGAAAGCAGTTAATTATTTTAGATTTTAGATTGCACATTGTGGATTCTATAAGAAAATCTAAAATTAACATAAAGCGGCAAGTTGCCGCAACCAAATAGGGCTTCCGCCCTGGAAAACCAACAAAAAAACTTCCCCAAAAAAGAAGTTTTTACAGTGTAATACTATAAATGGGGGTGATTTATCGATGCGAATAAAGATAGATTCATCATTGCTTGAGCTGGTAGAAGGGGATATTACGAAACAGGATACGGAAGCTATCGCAAACGCTGCCAATTCAAGTCTGGCAGGCGGTGGCGGCGTGGATGGAGCTATACACAGAGCCGGTGGTCCCGTAATTATGGATGAGTGCAGAAAAATAGGGGGTTGTCCTGAGGGAGAAGCAAGACTGACGACAGGGGGAAATCTTATGGCAAAGTATGTGTTTCACGCGGTAGGACCGATATACAGAGACGGCGCTCATGGAGAACCTGAACTGTTAAAAAACGCTTATTTGTCCTGTTTAAAACTTGCTTCAGAACATGCCATAAAAAGTATTGCGTTTCCTTCTATCAGTACCGGTGTTTACGGATATCCTATTGATGATGCAGCGAAAATAGCCCTGACTACGGTAATTGACTATTTAAAAACCCATCAGGAAATAAATCTTGTACGTTTTGTTTTATTTGGATCAGATGCTTACAATAGATATGAAAAGGTATTAAAAAAGATTGAAAGTTAACAGGAAGCAGCGATTTAAAAGAAGAAATGAAGCCGAAGTGGCGGAATTGGTAGACGCGCTAGGCTCAGAACCTAGTGTCCGCAAGGATGTCGGGGTTCGACTCCCCGCTTCGGCATAATTTTTTTTTCTTGATAAGTCCTTTTATTAAAACGTCTTACATGGATTTTGGCTTGATTTAATTAGTTAAAAGCATATTATAATTTTATGACCCTAATAAGGCCCTAGACTGTCCCCGGGGGAGATTTTTTACTCTGAGAACAAACTGTCATATCTGATAATTAACGCTCGGTCATGGGGCTTGCATTTTGCCACCCCGGGATCTCCTGCCGATTAAAAAAGTTTCTGCACAATCCAACTGTTCCCGCAAAATGATAATGTCCTAAATTAGCAAAATAGAAATGTCCTATCT
>CBDUII010000218.1:0-5056 GCA_965367285.1 uncultured bacterium | reverse complement strand
AATTATTTTTTTGTCAAAGAACGATTATCTAATAGTATTGTTGAAGGATTTAACCTTAAAGCAAAACTGACTATGAGAAAATCATCTGGTTTTAGAATGTTTGAAACTATAGAAGTTGCCTTATATCATACTCTTGGATACTTACCGGAACCTCCGGTTACCCACAAATTTTGCTGACGAGGCTTTTTTGAATATACTTGTTTTATTAAACCAATTTGCCGGTTGGGTTTGGAATCTTCCACTTGTTTTTTTGTTGGTTGGAGCGAGTATATTTTAATGTATAGGAATTTCAATGTTTATGGATTCCCGCTAAAAACATGCAGGAATGACACCCCCTGTATGTCATTCCCGCATGCCTTTAGCGGGAATCCAGGAGATGGACAACTGCATTGCTATCGATTGACATATTTGGACATTAGAGCGTTGCATAAGGCGCTGTAAAAAAAATGCACCCAGCCTTGCATAAGTCGCAGTAAAAAGAATAACCAAACTGCGACTAAGCGTTGCATAAGTCGCAGTAAAAAGAATAACCAAACTGCGACTAAACAGCGCCTAAAAAGTTGCCGAAGGCCTAACTTGAAGGAGCGGAGATGAGTCCAATTTTGGATTCTATCAACAGTTTTGTCTGGGGACCGGTAACGATTATTTTAATAGTCGGTACAGGTATTTTTATAACCGTACTTGTTAAAGCAATACAAATTAGAAGATTCCTTTACGCGTGGAAACTTATATCAGGAAAATTCGATAAAAAAGATGCTGACGGTGAAATAACCCATTTTCAGGCCTTAAGCACCGCGTTATCCGCAACCATTGGCACCGGAAATATTGCGGGAGTTGGAACTGCTATCGCCCTGGGCGGACCAGGAGCTATATTCTGGATGTGGATTACCGCATTGTTTGGCATGGGACTTAAATACGCTGAATGCCTGTTAGCGTTAAAATACAGGGTAATTCATGATGATGGGTCAGCAGGCGGCGGCCCCATGTACTATCTTGAGAAAGGCCTTGGGCAGAAATGGCTCGGTATCGTATTTGCCGTTTTTGCCGCTATTGCTTCTTTTGGCATCGGTAATATGGTGCAGGCAAACAGTGTGGCAGCTCCCCTTTATACCCAGTTCGGGATTCCTAAAATTGTAACAGGGCTAATTATCGGATGCATGGTCTTCATGGTTATTGTGGGCGGAATTAAACGAATTGGGAGAGTCGCAAGTAAACTCGTACCTTTTATGTCAGTTTTTTATGTGCTCGGGGCTTTAATTATAATAATTATGAAAATTGACATGGTTCCGGAAGCATTCAGAATTATATTTTCCAGCGCATTTACGCCGGCGTCCGCTTCAGGAGGGTTCGCGGGAGCCGCGGTTGCTCAGGTCATACGTTATGGCGTTGCGAGGGGCGTCTTCTCCAATGAAGCGGGACTCGGGAGCGCGCCTATTGCTCATAGCGCTGCCAGGACAAATGAACCGGTCAGGGAAGGGCTTGTGGCGATGCTCGGGCCCTTTATCGATACAATCGTTATTTGCTCAATGACTGCGTTGGTAATCATCATCACAGGTGCTTATACCCTTACAGGAGCAGACGGAAGTGGTCTGACCGGGGCCAATCTTACGGCAAAGGCATTTTCTATTGGGCTTAATACGTATGGACAATATATCGTCTCTTTTGGTTTAATATTTTTCGCTTTTTCCACTGCCATTAGCTGGTCCTACTATGGCGACCGGTGCGTGGACTATTTATTTGGGCAAAAAATGGTGAAACCGTACCGAATTATTTACTGTCTATTGCTTCCTGTTGGAGCTTATATCGAATTAAAAACCGTCTGGACTGTATCGGATATTTTTAACGCGCTAATGGCATGGCCTAACCTAATAGGATTAATTTTACTAAGCCCTGTTGTGATCAAGACCACAAAAGAGTATTTTTCAGACCCAATAAAGGTAAATCCACCGGAGCAGTTGAGCTAATCAGTGTAGTCTGTACTACTATCTTAAACTATTCGGTGTTTTCAGTGGATAAAAATTAATCTGTGTCATCGGTGCAATCTGTGGTTCCTTTTTTTTGGTTGCGGCCCCTGGCCGCGCTAAGAAATCTGTGGTTCCAATCTATGAAAGAACAATATGCGATAGGATTAATATCCGGAACATCTGCCGATGGTGTTGATGCTGCTTTGGTCAAAATTTCCGGAAGTGGCCTGCGGACAAAAATTCAGCTCGTTGAATTTGAGACTTATCCTTATCCCGCGGAAATTAAGGAGATGGTTCTTGCCACGGCGTCTCCTGAAAAAGGAACAGTTGATTTAATCTGCCACTTGAATTTCAGACTGGGAGATATTTTTGCCAATGCCGCGTTAAGTATCATTCAAAAAACAAACCTCGAAAATAGTGCAGTTGGTTTCATCGGTTCACATGGTCAAACAATCAGACATTTGCCGGAAGGGCATACGGACTTTCCTGAAAATATCCCTTCCACTTTACAAATTGGCGAACCCTCGGTAATCGCGGAAAAAACCGGTATAAAGACCGTTGCCGACTTTCGGGCACGGGATATGGCTGCCGGAGGCCTGGGAGCGCCTCTCGCTCCTTTTGCTCATTTCCTTCTTTTTCATCATGAAAATGAAACCCGGGTAATTCAAAACATCGGTGGAATAGGCAACCTGACCTGCCTGCCGAAAGGAGGCGAAATAGACAAAGTAACTGCTTTTGATACAGGGCCGGGAAACATGCTGATCGACGGACTTGTTTCGCGCTTATCTCAGGGGGAGAAGCAGTTCGATGAAGACGGGGCATGGGCTTTAAAAGGAAAAATTAATGATGGTCTACTTGAATTTTTAATGGAACACCCCTTTATTAGAAAACTTCCACCTAAAGCCACAGGCAGGGAAGAATTTGGAGAAGTTTTTCTGAATAAAGTTTTGTCTGAAGCAGAAGAATATAACATTTCAGAGGATGACCTGGTTGCTACCGTTACTGCTTTTACGGCTGAATCCATGATTTTTAATTACAAAGAACATATCTTTAAAACGGAATGCCCTTCTGAAATTATTTTTTGTGGCGGCGGCATCCACAATACCTGCCTGATGGATATGATTAAAAAAAAGCTGCCGGATATACCTGTCAGTTCAACTGAAAAACATGGCATCTCTCCCGATGCCATTGAAGCTGTATCATTCGCAATATTAGCTAACGAGACCGTTCATGGCAATCCCTCAAATCTTCCGTCCGTTACAGGAGCCAAAAGAAAAGTTATATTAGGAAAAATTGTTCCGGCTTGAGAGAATAGTAAACCCTGGAGCGGCCAGGGGGCCGCAACCCAAAAAACAATTTAGACGGGATTACAGGATGGACATGATTAAATCTTGTTTGGATAGACTTTATTAATTGGTTGGACACTTCCTGTTCATCCTGTTATCCTGTCTAATCTTTTCAAGATATTATAAAATAAACCGTTTTAACGATTTTCCAAAGAATAGGAGCAAATAATGAAAAGAATATTTTGGTGCATTATCGTAAGTTTTTTATTTCTTAACATTAATACAGGAATTGTCTATGGTGTTGATTTGGATTCCGAGGAAGATATTAAGGAATTAAGAAAAAAGATTTTTGGAGGATTTGATATATCTTTAAGTGGAATTGCAAGAATAGAAGCTACGCTTGAAAATCGCTTTGGCCAATTGACCGGTATAGGCGGGCGTGCTACTTCTGCTGCCACTGATGAAACTTTTTATGATTTTAGAAGTTATCTAACAGCAAAAATCAAAAAAGAGAGGGTTTCTCTGGTGATTTCAGCAGATATCGCGGGTGACGATTTTTCGGATCCCGCGGGAGGTATTTTCGGAAACGCGCTGGATGATGATTCCTCCGCGGGCGGGCCAGCGGTAACACGCGACTCTAACTGGGATTTAAGGATAAGACATTTATTTTTGAATTACAATGGATTTGTAAATTTTACAGTCGGCCGCCAACACGCTAAAGTTGCGCATGGGATTATGGTAAATACTATTCGCGACTCCGCAAAAGTCGTAAAGTCTTTTGGAAATATTGCCCTTGCCGGAGTTGTAGTAAAGGGAGGAGAAACTTTCCCGAACGCGGTTTCATCCGATTCTCTCGGAGAAAATGATAATGATCTGGATGCTTACCTGGCATTTGGAAAATATAAATACAATAATGGTTCGGCTACTCTGGGTTTCGCTATACAGGATGATACCCGGAAAGACAAGGGGTTCCCTGAAAAACAATACCTGCTGTTAATCGCCGACGGTTCAATTGGAAATCTGTATTATCAATTAGACGGGATTTACTATGGAGGGGAAACTCCATTTAATTCTTCAAAAGGAAAACGACTGCGAAACAGGGCATGGTTGGGATATGGAAAACTACAGTATAAACTGCCTGATCATCACTCTTTAGTTGGAATAGCTATAGGATATGGAAGCGGGGATAATAATTCTGGTGATAATAAACAGTCGGATTTCCAGAGCCTGTTTATGAATAATAATGGATTTCAGATTGCGAATATCTATGGAAATGATATTCATGGGTATGACAGCTATAGAGCCGGGACAACTGGTTCGGATGGAAATAACGCTGGAAGCGGTTTTGCCAATACAACATTTTTCCAAATATCGGTGGAAAACCAGCCTGTAAGCAATCTTAATATTGAAGGTGTTTTTACTTATTTTAAAGCGTCCAAAAGCCAACTCGTTGGTGAAGGGGTCTTGTTACATGCTAATGACGGAACAGCGTCAACCGGAGAAACAGAAAGGAGCAACAATATAGGTTGGGAAGCGGATTTAAATCTGAATTATCAAATTCAAGACGGATTCTCTTTTTATACACGACTCGGATATTTCTCATCAGGAAAAATATGGGGGAATTCCACGCCTTCCGTGAAAAAAGCTCAGGGAGGCCTAATGTTTAATTTTTAAAAAGCAAATTTATTAAGCACATTACTTTTTTGAATCAACTGTGGCGGCCTCTACAGGATATTCCCATTGTTTAATAAGCACATAAAGCACAGGTAAAGCGATTAGACTAATTATCACGGTTGAAATCATACC
>CBDUII010000217.1:0-5081 GCA_965367285.1 uncultured bacterium | reverse complement strand
ATGCTTGAAAAAATATTAAAATTTTCTATTCGCCAGAGGCTGCTTGTTCTGGTAGTTACCATAGCAATGGCGATTCTTGGCGTCTATAATTTCCAGAGGCTTCCTATTGACGCCGTTCCCGATATTACCAATATTCAGGTTCAAATCAATACGGAAGCAACAGGGTATTCGCCTCTGGAAGTAGAACAGAGGATCACCTTCCCTGTAGAAACAGCCATGGCAGGCATTCCAAACCTGGAAGAAACCCGCTCTATATCCCGTTACGGTCTCTCACAGGTAACCGTTGTTTTCCATGACGGAACGGATATTTACTTTGCCAGGCAACTGGTCAACGAACGCATTCAGGGAGTAAAAGGAAAACTCCCGCCAGGAATTGAGCCAACCATGGGGCCGGTTGCAACCGGGTTAGGTGAAATTTTTCTATGGACAGTAGACGCTGAACCGGGGGCGCTAAAACCGGATAGCACACCCTACACCTCCACCGATTTTCGCACTATCCAGGATTGGATTGTCCGCCCGCAATTACTTAATATTCCGGGTGTGGCAGATGTTAACACCCTTGGGGGATACGTCAAACAGTTTCATGTAACGCCCCACCCGGATAAACTGATTGCGTACAGCATGACTTTTCGTGATGTATTGGAAGCGCTGATAAAAAACAATGCCAATGTGGGAGCAGGATATATTGAGCATAACGGAGAACAATATTTAATTCGCTCACCCGGTCAGGTAACAAACATAGAAGAAATAGGTCAAATCATTATCGGTAATCACAGTGGAGTACCCATTTACATTAAAGATGTGGCGGATGTTTTGCTTGGCAAAGAGCTAAGAACAGGCGCGGCAACCATGAATGGCAAAGAAGTTGTTCTTGGCACGGTCTTTATGCTTATGGGAGAAAACAGCAGGACAGTATCCCTGCGGGTGGCGGCAAAAATGAAAGAAATTAACAAAACCCTCCCTGAAGGAATAATTGCTAAAACCGTATATGACAGGACAGACCTGGTGAACGCCACCATCAAAACAGTAAGAAATAACCTTTTCGAAGGGGCTGTTCTGGTTATAATAATACTTTTCCTGTTTCTTGGAAATATTCGGGCCGCCCTTCTCACAGCGTTGATCATTCCTCTATCCATGTTGTTTGCTGTTACCGGGATGGTGAATAACAAGGTAAGCGGAAACCTCCTGAGTCTTGGCGCTATTGATTTCGGTATCATTGTGGACGGCGCTGTAATTATCGTCGAAAACTGCATTCGCCGTATGGGAGAGGAACAACATCGTCTTGGCCGGATCATGAAAAAAGAAGAACGATTAGAAATTGTTTTTGAATCATCAAGTGAGGTTTTACGCCCCAGCATTTTCGGTGTTTTCATTATCATGGTTGTTTATCTGCCTATACTGAGCCTTACGGGAATCGAAGGAAAAATGTTTTTCCCTATGGCATTCACAGTAATCGCGGCCTTGTTAGGCGCCATGATACTTTCCATAACTTTTTTACCGGCTTCAATTGCAATGTTCCTGACTCACCGAATCTCGGAAAAAGAGAATTTCATAATAAAATGGGCCGGAAAAGCATACATCCCATCCTTGAATATAGCTATGCAAAACCGTTCCTTAGTTGTTACATCAGCGAGTGTGCTGGTTATTTTAAGTGTGCTGCTTGCCACGAAAATGGGGAGAGAATTTCTTCCAAGCCTCGATGAAGGAGATATGGCCATCCATGCCTTGCGTATTCCCGGAACCAGTCTGTCTCAGGCAGTGGAAATGCAGCACACTCTGGAGAAAGAAATAAAAAAAATAGAGGAAGTAAAAAATGTCTTTGCGAAAATAGGCACCGCTGAAATAGCCACAGATCCCATGCCGCCCAGTGTGGCCGATGTGTTTGTTATCATCAAACCAAGGTCTGAATGGCCAAATCCGAATCTGACAAAACCAGACCTGATCAGAAAGTTTGAAAAACGAATGGAAAAGGTCCCGGGTAGTAAATATGAATTTATTCAGCCTATCGAGATGCGTTTTAATGAACTCATAGCCGGCGTGCGCAGCGATATAGCTGTGAAAATATTTGGGGATGACATGGACGCCTTGCTGCAAACAGGAAAGAAAATAGAAAAAGTGTTATCAAAAATAGGGGGAGCCTCTGATGTAACACTGGAACAGGTAACAGGCCTGCCAGTCATGACAATTAAGATAAACCGGCCGGAAATGGCCAGGTACGGACTCAATATCTCTGATGTGCATGAAGTAATCGAGATTGCAGTAGGTGGCAAGAAGGCAGGGCAAATTTTTGAAGGAGACCGCCGGTTTGATCTTATAGTGCGTCTGCCCGATGATTTGCGCGGTGATATAGAAGCGCTTAAAAGAATACCGATCCCACTTCCGGATAATAAAAGGGCAGGTAAGGGTCTTACTCCAATAGCTTTTTCAGAGAACAGCAAACAACCCCCTTACATCCCCCTTGGTTCTATCGCGGAATTTATTGTAGCGCTGGGACCAAACCAGATCAGCAGAGAAAACGGCAAGCGGCGGGTTGTGGTTACGGCAAATGTGCGCGGTCGTGACATCGGATCGTTTGTAAAGGAAGCGGAGCAAAAAATTAATAAAGAAGTCACCATTCCCGCAGGGTACTGGATCAAGTGGGGAGGCCAGTTTGAGCACATGATTTCCGCCGCGAAGCGACTGCAAATTATTGTCCCCGTTGCCCTTTTGCTCATACTTTTTTTACTCTTCACAACCTTTGGAAACATCAAAGACGCCCTTTTGGTGTTTACCGGAATACCGCTTGCTCTCACAGGGGGGATTGTATCTCTCTGGATAAGAGGTATCCCCCTCTCCATTTCCGCGGCAGTGGGATTTATAGCGCTGTCCGGTGTAGCTGTGCTAAACGGCCTTGTCATGATTTCCTTCATAAGCCAGCTTTGTCAGGAAGGGCTGCCTCTAAAAGAGGCTATATTTCAAGGATCAATAAAGCGGCTGCGGCCTGTATTAATGACGGCCCTTGTTGCCTCATTGGGATTTCTCCCTATGGCCATCGCTACCGGCGCGGGAGCGGAAGTACAACGGCCACTGGCTACTGTGGTTATTGGAGGGATTTTATCTTCCACCGCTCTTACATTGATTGTTTTGCCGGTACTGTACAGTATATTTCATCGTGAGAAATCAGTTTAGAATCAATATAAGAATAATCCGGGATTATGCGGGAATGAAAAAAAATGTTTGGAAAGACTGATAAGGAAAGCAAAGAGAGCCTTCAATTGCTGGTGCAAAACAAGATCATTCCCCGTGAACCGACTAATGAACTGCCCCGCCGCAAGCGGGCGGGGTATCAAATTAGAATCTTCTTTAAAAAATTCGCAGCAAGGCTACGGGGAATTAAACCCACTATGTGGGATTAAACTTGCAAATATGGTGAGTTTTAGAAATACTTTTGTACACGATTATCAAAGACTCAATATTTAGACAGTTGCGAAATGCCGAAAATGCGGCAAAATGTCATTCTGGAATTGACTTAGAATCTATATAAATCAATAATTTACGAGACCATGAAACAAGCTCAGGGTGACAAAAAGGGGCATTTCGCAACTGCCTCTGTATAGAGGGGTAGCTGGTCATAGTTTTATTGCATTCGAAAAATATTTTTTAGATTCACTATAATAAGGAAGCGAGATTTATCGGAGAGAACCTCCACCACTAAGGGAAGTTTATAAACAAGGTTAGCCTGGCAGGTAGTCTTTCCCTTTTCTCAAGCTTACAGAGCCAAGCTCCCTATCCGCTTGTTTTGCTTGCGCGTCGCTCTAAACTTGCCGCCTCTCTCGCCTGCCCAAAAGCCCACCTTGGTTATGTCTGTGCCTTTGCCAAAGTTTTCCTGAATTTGTACTCTGAGCTTTTACTGGGTTGTTTTTTTCGGGCGGGTTCCCGAGCTGGTAGCTGCAGGGTTTGATGCTTTTTATTCTCACCAGTTTTGAACTTAATGATTTTGCTTTTCTATCTGAATTCTGTTAGATTTTGGCAGGGCTTTATCTTGCAAGAATGCCTTTTATCTTTTCGAACAGAGGGCTTCTGACAGACAAAGCATTACTTTGGGATATTTTCAGGATATCTTATTTCAAACTTATAAGCGATAATTAGTAGATTATGATTACCCGGTTTATTGCCAATGGAATTGTTACTGGCTCTCTAATAGCCATAATGGCTATGGGGTTCAGCCTGATTTATTCTACCACCAGTGTCTTCCATATTGCTCATGGTGCGGTTTATACTGCTGGTGCGTATGCCTTTTACTCATTCGCTATAACCCTCAATATTCCCTTCGTTCTCTCTTTTCTTATCGCAATAGTGACAGTCATCTTACTTGGAATACTTATCGAGTGGGCCGTATATGCGCCTCTTAACAAAAAAAATGCCTCTATGGGTGTCGTATTTATTAGCTCTCTTGCGGTCTATATCCTCGTTGTGAATCTGATTGCCCTTTTCTATGGTAACGAAACAAAGGTGCTGTCATCCAGCATAGAAAGGAGTTTCAATATTGGTAATGTAATACTTACAAAGATACAGATTATCCAGATTATTGCCTTTTTGTTTATCCTATTTATTACGACTCTCTTTTTTAGAAAGACAAGGGCTGGAAAGACCTTTCAGGCAATGAGTAATAATCCTTTACTCCTTACTGTTCTTGGCACAAATATGAATAAGATGCGAATCTTCGTCTTTGCCATCGGCTCTGTCCTTGCAGGGATAGCCTCTATTCTTACCGCAATCGATGTAGGTATAGACCCCCATATCGGTATGCCGGTCGTCCTCAATGCTGCGATTGCCATGATAATCGGGGGTGTACAGAGGTTAGAGGGAGCGGGTTCTGGGGGCCTTTGTTATAGGTATCCTCCAGAACATGCTCATTTGGCTGTTCTCGGCAAGGTGGGAGGCAGCCGTGACCTTTTTACTGCTGATAATATTTCTATTATATAGGCCAGAGGGCATTCTTGGATTTAGAAAACGGGTCGAGGAGATATAATAAAATAACGAGCCAGAGGCTCGCTATTTTAGTTAATGTTTGTTTCAAAAAGCGAAACAAACAAAAAACA
>CBDUII010000216.1:0-5114 GCA_965367285.1 uncultured bacterium | reverse complement strand
CCCATAGCTGATGAGATCATCCACAATCCGTTTGGCTTTATTAATCGGTATGGCGAATCCTATCCCCTCTCCTTTTTGAAATATGGCTGTATTTATTCCGATCAATTCGCCTTTAATATTTAAAAGTGGTCCTCCGCTGTTTCCCGGATTAATTGACGCGTCTAATTGGATAAAGCCAGTAAAAACCTTATTTTTTCCGGCTTTAATATGTCGATTAAGAGCGCTAATTATCCCTGTAGTGACAGTATGGGATAGGCCAAAGGGATTGCCTATCGCTATCACGGTTTCCCCGATTAACAGGTCATCCGAATTGCCCATTTCAATAAAAGGCAATGGTTCATTTGCGTCAATTTTAATCACTGCGATATCTGTTTTTTTATCAGCACCTATAAGTTTTGCGCTGAATTCGCGCTTATCACTTAGAGTAACGGTAATACTGGAGGCACGGGATATGACGTGTTCGTTGGTGAGAATATAGCCTGAAGAGTTAATGGCGACTCCGGAACCTAAACTTTGTCGCTTAAAGTTTCGTGGTGGTCTAAATACATTAAAAAATTCATCGAAAAAGGGGTCTCCAAAACCATAAAAAGGGTTAGGTCTTTGCTGTACGATTTCTTCAGTATTGATATTTACTACAGCGGGTCCGACTTTCTCTACTACCTCAACTATCGCAGATCGTCTTGAGACGGTTCCATGTGCATAAACTATTGAAGACAAAAAAAGGGAGAAAAAACAAAGGAAGGCTGTATAAAAAAAAATAAGCTTGCAGGCGTTAATGCGATATCTTAAAGATACTTCCTGCACATACCCTCTGAAAAATAATTTGCCAACCTGAAGTTGTTAAAAAAATAAACTGCAATGTAATTTGAACTTAGATTCTTCACGAAGTTTATCCTGAGCTCATCTGAGAGATTCTTCGCTTTGCTCAGAATGACAATGAGAGAAAACATCACTCACTGACTGCAAGACTGTCATTCCAGATATCCAATACTGTCATTCCCGAACTTGATCTGGAATCTATCTATAAATCACCTATTTCATTTTCACGGCGATATATATAGTGCTTCCACCTCTTTTGATAAGAAAAAGCAAAGTATCTTCGGTGTCCACTTTACCCATCTTTTCCTGAAAATCATGCAGGTTATTTATTTTTTCTCGATTAATTTCCGCAATAACATCCCCGCGCCGAATTCCTGCAGCGCTGGCAGGGCTGTCAAAAATAACATCTGCAACAAGAACACCGTCCTGGGAATCAAGGTCAAGGCTTTGTTTCAAGTCGGGTGTTATATCCTGAACACGGAGTCCCATTTTTTCAATATTTGTAGATACGGGAACTCCTGTATCTTCGAGTTTATCTATAGTCGTTTTAATCACTTTTCTTTTGCCGTCACGAATGACAATTACATTCACTTCTGAACCAGGCCGTGTTCGCGCGACAATTTTTGGAAGTTCTTCCATAGTTTTAACGGGCTGTCCGTCGAATTCAATTATGACATCCCCTCTTTCAATGCCGCTGCTTTCTGCCGGACTGCCTTTAAGAACATCCCCAACCAGCGCTCCTTCATTTTCAGAAAGGTTAAATGATTTAGCCAGTTCAGGGGTAATCTTTTGAATCATAACACCAAGCCTGCCCCGTGTAACTGTTCCCATTGTTTTTAAGTCTTCCAGTATGGACTTTGCCATATTAATTGGAATGGCAAAACCGATCCCGATATTACCTCCGGTATTCCCGGCATAAATGGCAGAATTTATTCCAATCACTTTACCTTTTATATTAATTAAAGGACCTCCGCTATTCCCGGGATTGATGGAAGCGTCTGTTTGTATATAATCATCATAAGGACCGGATCCAATCACCCTGCCCTTTGCGCTCACAACTCCTACTGTGACAGTATGACTCAGCCCGAATGGATTGCCAATAGCCATAACCCATTCACCTACCTGCAGCGTATCCGAATCTCCGAGTTCAACAACCGGTAAATCGTTATCCACATCAATCTTGAGTAAAGCAATGTCTGTTTTGGGATCAGTACCAATAACTTTTGCATCATATTCATCTCCATTTTCGAGAGTAACTTTAATTTCATCCGCTCCCTGGATCACATGATTATTTGTAAAAAGATACCCGTCTTTAGCAATAATAAAACCTGAACCTAAGCTCCTTCGTGGTATATTCCCTTGATGCCCAAAAAACTTTTCAAAAAAATCTCTAAAAGGGTCCTGTTTCCCACCAAAAGGTCTTTCTTTAAATCGTCTGCCGGGGTGCTGGGCACGAGGCTTCGTTGATGTACTGATATGAACTACTGCAGGATTTTCCTTTTTGGCTATTTCAACAAATATATTTGAACCAACAATTTTCCCTTGTTTTTCTTTTCCCCATACCTGATTCGGAGAATTTATCAAAAAGATAGGTATAACTAATACAATTAGAATAGTACTGATTTTGGCAAATAATTTTTTCATGAACGCTCCCTTAAAAAAACTTTAAAAACGATCCTTATTATGTTTATAAAAAGCAGCTTATCACAATGAACGCCAATATTCTATATTTTTATTGACTTTCCCAATAAAATAGCTGTAAATGAACAGTTAAATTATGAATTTTTTCCTTTCCGTTCTAGGGTTTGTAATGATCGTAGAAGGACTCCCGTATTTTTGTTTTCCCGGTCATATCAAAGTCATAGCGGAAAAAATTCACGAAATAGACAATTCATTATTAAGGTTTTTTGGTTTGGCGCTCATGTTAGCGGGTCTTCTTGTAATTTATATCAGTAAAAAATTTCTCGCATAGCCGTCATACCGCTAAAGCGGCGACTGGATGCAACACTTAATTAAAAGAAAATCATATGTTTAGTTCTTCCAATAGATATCTAAAACTTATAGTAATATTAACAGGATCAGCAATTCTTTTTTGCGGTTGTGCTAATTTGTCTGCTAACCGTATGCCTGAGACGGATCCTGCTGATATGAGTTCAACAAGTTCTGAACAATCAGAAACGGATTCGACTAATGGTGAAGATCAGAGAGCTGAAGCTTCTTATCGATTTACTGATGTCCCTGTCCCTTCCAAATTTAAACTTGATAGAAGCAAATCTTTTACTTATGAAGCAGGTTCTTTTAGGGTTGGTTTAATAATATACAACGGATGGTCAAATTTAGATGCACTGGTTGATTTTTATAAAAAAGAGATGCCGAATTTTGAATGGGAAATGATTAGTATCTTCGAGCACAATGATGTTACCATTGCTTACTCCAAAGAAGGATGGAGCTGCACGGTTAATATTTCTTCTGGTAATTTGGGCGGCAGTAAAATAAGGATTCAAATTGGCCCAATTAATGCGCTATAATATTTTCCTTCCAACCTGATCCAAATGATAAAACTAATAGCTTTTCTTCTTTTTCTTTATCTTTTCCTGGCGTATACTCTCCGGTGGTTTGTTATCAGCAATTCACCTGAATTTCTTAAACAATATGGAGATCGAACCCTTTTTACTGGCTTTTTCAACAGGCTTGCGTCAACGGTCTTTCAGTTTTTCCTGGAATACTGCTCGTATGCCATTGCGCTTACTTTGTCGGCAGCCGATTACATATACCACTATGTAATTATATATTTCAAATCGGAAAAAACCACAACACCGGCTTCAGATGAAAAACCTCCCATTTTGCTTATTCACGGGTACATGATGAGAGGCTGGACCCTGCTGTATCTCAAAAAGCGTTTGGAAAAAGATGGTTGGAATCAGGTTTATACTTGGAGTTATATCCCGCCATTTAAAAAAATTCCCTATTATGCCGGGCAATTAGAAAACAAAGTTAATGGCATCCTTAAAGAAACATCTCAAACCAAAATCATCTTAATAGGCCATTCAATGGGGGGACTGCTGGCAAGATATTACATAGGCCATCTTAAAGAAAATTCTTATGTTGAAAAACTAATCACCATAGGTACACCTCATAAAGGAACCAAATTGTGGTCTTTTACTTATAGTCCATGCGGCACTGATATGCGGCCTAAAAGTGATTTCTTGAAAAAATTAGGGCTAATCCCAACCACTATAAAAACTCTATCAATCTACTCCTCTTTTGATGAAATTATTCTGCCTTATCAAAATAGCCGGCTAAAAGGCAAAAATATACTGAACAAGGAGTTTGACAATTTAGGACATATGAGATTAATTTTTAGCGCCCGAGTGTATGAAGAAATTCGATCATTTCTCTCAAAATCAAACACTTCAGAGATTTGAACCTGAGCTGCTGTTACAAGATTCCTCTCATTTGAAAATCAAAAGCCTTGACACATCTCTTTCCCGAAAGTACAATGAAAAGCAATCCAAAACAAGATGCGGGGTGGAGCAGTCCGGTAGCTCGTTGGGCTCATAACCCAAAGGTCGCAGGTTCGAATCCTGTCCCCGCTACCAATTTATATTTAAACAATTGAAACTCCCTGCAGTGACTCCCGCACCACACAGGTACAAGGCAAGCTACGAGGAATGTGCTCGCTAAACACTTTCTCATCAACTCTACATTTTTATATAATAACCGGTTTTCTTTATTTAACATATATTTTTTTAACCTAATTTTATTTATTGCAACCTATTTTTTTATTACAATCATCTTATAACTGTTATGAAAGATAAAGAGAAAGCCGCACAAAAGTTTGTTGAGCGGTCAAAAATTTTGAAGAAAAGCTTGCAGAAGGCTTTACCTTTAGCCGGGCGCAATCCTATTTTAATGGAACCCAGGTTCATGGCAATGGTAGTTGCTGTATTTGCCGAAGATGATCCTGTACTTGCTAAAGAGTTTAATCGATTTCTGAATGAATCTGGTTCGCTCAATATCTATGATGAAGAGGAGTTGGATAAGTTATTTTGGGATTGGATAAAACACAAATATCCTGACAAGTTTAAACTGAAAACGGTGGAGGTTGAATCATCGCCAGGAGAAGGGTCTCTTAAACGGCTGGGTGAAGCCCTTAAGGAAGAGTTAGAGGAAAAAATTGAAAAGAAGAGCAAAATCAAGATCCAACATGCTAAAGATGAAATTCGCAGGGAACTGACAGAGGAGTTTAATGCTAAAATCAAAGAGATTATGAAGAAGACCGGCCAGACCACTCA
>CBDUII010000215.1:0-5124 GCA_965367285.1 uncultured bacterium | reverse complement strand
TTATCTTAAAACAGTTACGAGGCTTTTTTGTTTTTTCGTGATAAACTTACGCTAGTGTCTCGTAACATAAATTAGTGGACTTAATGAATTCAGCATGGTATTATTCTCATTATTAACTTTAAGGAGGAAATTTAATACCATGGCAAAACCTTTACCGCTGGTTAATCCAACTGGAGATGAAAAAGCAGTATTAAAGGAAATAATAAAAAAGCGGTCTTCCCCACAGGGTTTAGTCAAAAGAGCCCGCATAATATTACTGGCTGATAAAATGAAGTCAACATCAGAAATCATGAAAACGGTTTCCGTTTGCAAAACCGCAGTAGTCAAGTGGCGACGAAGTTTTATTCATCAGAGGCTTGATGGTTTAAAAGACACCCAGCGTTCTGGAAGAAAACCTCTTTATGATGGGGGCAAAATAAGTAAGCTTATTTCAAAGGTCCTTGAGCCACCAAAGCATATAACTCATTGGTCAACCAGAGAATTAAGCAAAGAGCTTGGAATGAGTCATATGACTGTTCAAAGGATTTTGAATAAAAATGATATTAAGCCTCATAATTTGTTCATACCTGAATAAGTTGTAAACAAGGTTTGTAATACAAATCCGCGTTTTATTACGTTTAAACCCAATATATCGTGTATTACTACCTTTCATACTATTCTCTATAAAACCAAAAACATGCTCAACCCTGACTCTTATTTTTGATTTGATCTTGTTGCCTGCTTTCTGAATTTCAGTCAAGGGTTTATTCCTATAACCTTTTTCATGAACCTGATTATTAATATGCTTTGATCCCAACTCTTTATCTATTGCTTCACTTTTATAGGCGCTGTCTCCTAAAGCTCCTTTCAAATTATATTATCAAAACAAACTTTTAAAAAAGTCTACAAAATTAAAACAGAAATTATTATGAATAATAGTCTACGCTTTTTCCGGGACTTCGCTCAGAGAAAGTGGCCCCTTTGGGGCAGTAAAACAGTGTACGTATCACCCTGAGCCTGCGAAGGGTCTCTGTATTTCAGCATTAAATCAAAAACCGAGATTCTTCGCAGGCTCAGAATGACAGAGCATGCTGTTAGTTTATATCGACAATAAATTGTCGATGTTGAGGCGCTAATCGTTTAAAGAAGATTTTACAGAGTAATAGTATATAAAAATATTTATTGCTGTGCTAATATTTTATCAAATGATAATTTTATATAAGGAGTGTTTATGAGACCTGACGGCAGGGGACCGAAACAAATTAGAAAAGTAAAGATTACTCGAAACTATATGAAGCAGGCGGAAGGATCTGTTTTGATCGAAGTTGGAGATACCAGAGTTATCTGTACTGCTTCGGTGAATGATAAGGTTCCGGGCTTTTTAAAAGACAGCAAGCAGGGCTGGATTACCGCTGAATATTCAATGCTGCCCCGCTCAACCAACGTTAGAACCGGACGTGAAGCAAGCAGGGGAAAAGTGGGTGGAAGAACTCATGAAATTCAGAGGCTAATTGGAAGGGCTCTTCGTTCTGTTGTTGATTTAACCGCGTTAAAAGACACAACTATCTGGATAGACTGCGATGTTATTCAGGCTGATGGAGGAACCCGGACAGCGTCTATTACCGGCTCTTTTGTCGCATTGCATGATGCAATGAGTTATTTAAAAACTCGCGGTAAAATAGAGAAAATACCCATAAACAGTTTTCTGGCTGCTATCAGCGTTGGGGTTTTGAAAAATGAGGTTATTTTGGATTTAAATTATGAAGAGGATTTTAAAGCGGAAGTAGATATGAATATCGTTATGACGGCAAACGAAAAATTTGTGGAAGTTCAAGGTACGGCGGAAAAAAATCCGTTTTCCAAAACAGAACTGGAATCCATGTTGAAACTGGCTAAGAAAGGAATAAAGGAATTGATTACAAAACAGAAGAAATGTTTGGGAATTTAGTTCCAAACAGTCAGCTATCAGAGGTCAGCTTTTTTCAGGACGATACAGTATAAAAAAATGAAAAAGCATTTCTCCGCAATAATTATTCTTGGATTGAGCCTTTTTATCGGACTGTACAGTTGCGCCACAAACCCGGTATCAAAGAAAAAACAGTTTGTCTTGATGTCCGAAGAACAGGAACTGGCAATAGGCAAGTCAATGGATCCTCAGATTATCAAGGAGTATGGCCTTTATGATGATCCTGAACTCCAGAACTACGTTGATATGGTAGGGCAAAAAATTGCAAAAACAAGCGAAAGGCCGGAATTGTTTTACCATTTTAAAGTTTTAAACAGCCCCATTATTAACGCGTTTGCGCTTCCCGGCGGATATATTTATATTACGCGCGGCATTCTTGCCCTGTTAAATTCCGAAGCTGAATTAGCCGGTATTCTCGGCCACGAGGTTGGCCATGTTACCGCACGTCATGCTGTCCAGCAATACACACAGGCGCAAAGCTATCAAATTATGGCAACAGTGGCGTCTATCTTTGTGCCGGAGTTTCGAAATAGAAGTCTTCAACAATTAGCTGATATTGCCGCAACAGGAATCATTAGAGGTTATGGTCGTGAAATGGAGATGGAGTCAGACCGCCTGGGAATTAAGTACTCTTACAGAGCCCGGTATAATCCAAAGGCTGTTCCTGATTTTTTATCGATTTTAAAACTTGCAAGTAAAGATAAGGAAGAAAGTGGAGTTTTTCATGGACTGTTTGCTACTCATCCGGATACCACAAAAAGAATAAATGCCGCAAAAAAAAAGGTTAATGATTTGCTGGTCAAAAAAAAGCCGGAAGGTCTGAGTTTTCATACCGATCGATATTTAAATCAGATTGAAGGATTGATTTATGGGAGCGATCCCAAAGAAGGAGTCATTAATGGGATGGTATTTCAACATCCTGTTATGCAATTTGAGATAACTTACCCTGAAGGGTGGAAAATATTTAACACCAAATCAGCGGTTATTTCAAAAGATAAAGAAAAAGATGAAAAATATGCTTCTCAATTAATGATGGAAACCCTGGGTAAACGAATCTCTACCAGGAATTACGCGAAGAAGTTTTTCAAACGAAACAGGATAAAATCCTTAAGCGCAAATAACGTGGAAATTAATGGCCTGGAAGCATACGTAACTACCTTTCAAGACACACACGGGAAAACTCCAATGATGGTTATGGCGGCATTTATACTGTGGCAGGATAAAATGTTTTTTGTTAGAGGGTCTTCCAAGGTTGAGGATTTTAGAACCGGGAAGAAATTTTTTACGCAAATAATTCATAGCTTCAGAGGACTTTCAAAAAAAGAGGCCAACTCTATTAAGCCGGAGAGGATAAGAATTTATATCGCGCAGGAGGGGGATACTATCAAGTCCATCGCAAAAAAATATGAGAAAGATCCGAAAATTATTGCTTTAATTAACGGGTTTGAAAAAGATGATATATCATTGGAAGCCGGGAAAAAAATTAAGGCTCTTGCCAATTATTGAAAAAAAACATATTTTGCGGTAGGGAGATGTTTGCCCTTGCCTACCCCGTAGCGAATGCTATTCGGGGACAACCTTCCTTCTAATGTACGACCCCTTTTTTGTCAAAAACCCATTTCCCGAAAAAAGGAAAACTGCAACCTAACACAGAATTCCCGACTGCAGCATTTGCCTGTTAGGTAAACTTATACTTAATATTAATGTTAGACTTCATGTTTAAAGAGAAAAAAATGTACGATCCTGACCTTCCTGAAGCTTGGGTAGATTATGCTGATCGTAGTTATATTGGAACTCGACTGCTTTGGTTCTTTAATTTGGATTGGTACAGATACAATTTCAACCTTTGATGAAATAATTGATCATATAAGACCAATTATTTCTTTGTCAGATGACGCTTGGAGCCATACTTGGCTCAATGGGATTTTTTTTGAAAAACCTGAATCTCATCAGATACAACGGAAAGCTTTAACTGATAAAGAGGTATGGCTTGGTTTGCAGTTGGACTATGACCTTACAAAAGCTGAAAAGAAGGCAGAGCAAATCAAGGTGGAAAAAACCGTTCCCGCATAAATGCAAAACCTTATCTATTCATATTCTCTTGTATTTTTTGACGCTGATTTTTTATGATGTTTATGGTTAGCGCTGGAAAAAAAATGGGGTCAAATCGAAAAATTTATTTTAGACAGGATTAAACCGCAAAAAAACATTTAGCCGCGAAGTACAAGAAGAAGAAAAAGTTTTTCCCTTCGTTATCTGTGTCCCGTTTTTTGGGATTCGTGGTTAATTATTTATGGGTTCCGCCATTTTTCTAATGGGGTAAATCCATTCAATAGTACCTTTTTTAAATAAGCCAGGCCATGTATTCGTATTGTGAAGTTTTTATACTGGCTGCGCTTCGTATCGTTTTACATCAATTCGGTCTTTATGAGCCCTGACTTTGGCAAGGTCATAAGCGGTTTGCATACGCAGCCAGACGTCGGCGGTACTGCCAAAAGCCTTTTCAAGCCGAATAGCCATTTCAGTGGAAATCCTGGCTTGTCCATTTATTACACGGGAAAGGGTATGCCGGGCCACGCCAAGTACCCGTGCTCCATCTGTCACTGAAAGTCCCAGGTCATCCAGACAGGCGTTCTTGATAGAACGGCCAGGGTGCGGTGGGTTTTTCATTGCCATAGTTTTATCCTCCTTATTAATGGTAATCAATCAAATTAACATCAAAAGCGTCGCCGTCTTTAAGGCAAAAAATAATCCGCCAATTACCAGAAACCCTGACGCTCCAGAAACCTTTTAAATCACCTTTCAATGCATGCAGGCGGTAGCCTGGTAAATCGAGGTCCACAGGAGTCACTGCCACATCCAGGCGGGAACGGTCGCCATGCTCATACAGTCGTTTCAAACCTCGATGTTTAAAGGTTTGTATCATATATAGTTAAATGTACCGTGTATCGATACAGTTGTCAAGCGAAAATCTTATGATAGCATCTTGGACTGCAAAGATGGCAGAGAAATATAAATCTTTTTCTTATAAAACTATTTCTTCAAACCAGTTCAGGTTTAAAAAGAAAATGGTAAAAAGCAAGAAACTTGCAAGGTTGTATAAAAAAATAAAAGATACTTGCAGCCATGCAGAGATTTGACCTATTTGCTCTGTCGCGACATAGGCGTTCGTGCAGTCC
>CBDUII010000214.1:0-5141 GCA_965367285.1 uncultured bacterium | reverse complement strand
TGAGGCTTCTTCCAACTTTTCTTCTTCGAGAATTTCATTTAACAAATCGTCTGCCTCCTGATCGATTTCTTTTGCTGACTTCTCGGTGTTTTCTTGCTGATTTTCTTTGAGTGCATCTTTTTCATCTTTACTTGAAGCCTTACCGTTAATGTCACTATCCCAATCATCCAGTTTATCCTTAATATTTTTCATCAGAGAAATAAAAGAACTTTCCTGTCTTCTCTTTAGAAAAAATTGGTTATTACATTTCTGACAGGAAAACTTACTGCCTTCTTCCGGCATTTCTTCAGGCGATAGATTAACGTTATAATTTGTCAGGCATTTAGGACATTGTATCTTCATAGAATTACCATTCAGTTAATCATATCTAAAATATGCTGCTCTTATTATTTTACTTCCAAACCGACCTAAAATAAAATATTTGTATGAATTAGATTCCCGCTTTCGCAGAGCTAAGCTCAGCTTTGCGGGAATGACATAAAGCGTTGAGGTGTCATTCCCAGCATCCCAGCATGTCATTCCCATATGATTTTAGCGGGAATCTATAAACATTGAAATTCCTCTACGTAAATTTAATAGCAAAAACAGCAAAGAAAAAAATAACTATATAATACAAGCAAAATCTCTGCCAAAAAACCAAACTTTATAATTTATTGATTTTACTGATTTTATTGATTCCCTTTACTGATTCAGTGTCAACAAAATGACTATAATTGTTCATGAAAAAGGGTTAAATGACCTTTTTGTCCAGCTATGTTATAATTAAAAAAATTTCATTTAATGGATATAAATAACAATGAGTGGCAATAACTTCAAACCGGAAGATAAATTATTACTCGGCGGAAAAGAATTTTCATCCAGATTTTTTATGGGTACGGGGAAATTCTCTTCTGTTCAAATTATGAAAAAGGCAATAGAGGCTTCTGGAACAGAGATGGTAACTGTAGCGCTGAGAAGGGTGGAGCTTGATAACCCGAAAGACAGTTTAATTAGCGCAATAGATGTTTCTAAATATGTACTTCTTCCTAATACGTCCGGAGCACGTAGCGCTGAAGAGGCTACACGTTTGGCGCGACTGGCCAGAGCCGCGAATTGCGGCAACCTGGTAAAACTGGAAGTCACTCCTGATCCTCGTTATTTATTGCCGGATCCTGTGGAGACGTTCAAAGCTGCTGAAACACTTATTAAAGACGGATTTATTGTCTTGCCTTATATTAACGCCGATCCTGTCCTGGCTAAGCGGTTAGAAGATATCGGCGTTGCCGCGGTAATGCCTTTAGGATCACCTATCGGCTCTAATCAGGGATTAAAAACAAAAGATTCCATAGAAATTATTATTGAACAGTCATCTGTGCCGGTGGTGGTGGATGCAGGCCTTGGAGCCCCATCTCATGCGGCAGAGGCTATGGAAATGGGGGCATCCGCCGTGCTGGTAAATACGGCTATTGCTGTGGCCAATGATCCGGTTGAAATGGCAAGGGCGTTTAAAAAAGGTGTGGAAGCTGGAAGAATGGCTTATCTGGCCGGAATTGCAGATGAAAGTAAAATAGCCCGGGCCACCAGTCCCCTCGTTGGTTTGCTCAATAATGAAGAATAGTTCACCGCAGAGCGAAGGAAATATAAAGCAGACAGTTGGGAGGGTGGCATGGACAAACTCGTTTGTCCGTGCGGTAAATATAACTTCGATGGAAAATGAATACTAACAACAACTTTTTTTCAGCATTTACAAAGGTAGACCCTGATAAAATCAAGCAGCAAATCCAGAAAGTCACTGAACAAAAAGCAGAGGTCTGTCTACAAAAGAATAGATTTACCCTTCAAGACATCCCAATATTGTTAAGTCCGGCCATGGAAAAACACCTTGAGGAGATGGCACGGAAATCCTACCTCATAACCAGGCAGCGATTCGGCAACGTGATTCAATTGTATGCTCCACTTTATTTATCTAACGAATGCTTCAGTATCTGCAAATATTGCGGGTTCAGTTATGACAATAAAATTGATCGTGTTACTCTTACCGCTGATGAAGTCATTAAAGAAGGAGCTGTTTTATATGAGCAAGGGTTCAGGCATGTTTTACTGGTTTCCGGTGATGCTCCGAAAGTGATAACCCAAAGTCACCTGAGAACAATAATTAATAAACTTAAGAAGTTTTTTCATTCTATTTCCATTGAAATTCATCCCATGGCGTCGGAGGAATACACTGAATTAATTGATGCTGGTGTGGATGGTTTAACCATTTACCAGGAAACTTATCTGCCGGACGTTTATAAAACCATGCACATCAAAGGGAAAAAAACCGACTTTAAATGGCGGTTGGAAACCCCGGAAAGAGCCGGTAAAGCCGGCATAAGAAGAATTGGGATAGGCTTCCTCCTTGGCCTGTCGGATTGGAGATTGGAAGGATACTATTTGTCTCTTCACGCGCAATATTTAATGAAACATTTCTGGCAATCGCAAATCAGTATTTCTTTGCCGCGTCTATGCCAGACCAAGAAAAATTTTCACGCCCCTCATCCTGTGAAAGACCTTCACCTTGTTCAATTACTGTGTGCTCTCAGAATGGTATTCCCGGATGCAATTCTGACTCTATCTACCAGAGAAAAAGCCTCTTTAAGAAATCGTCTGATTCCTTTAGGTTTTACAATGGTTAGCGCCGGGTCAAAGACAGAACCGGGCGGCTATACGCGTACCCACCAGAGTGGCTCTCAGTTTGAAATAGAAGACACACGCTCATCCGTAGAAGTTGCCGATGAAATTCGCCATCTGGGGCTTGAACCGGTGTGGAAAGACTGGGATAGATACTTTTTAAACACAGAATAAAAAGTGAAAATTCATTTGATATTTTAGCTTTAAAAAGTGTTCCCCTGTACCATGGTTTGGTTATGATAGATTGATATTTATTAAGTTTCTCAGTGAAATTAACAATAGTTCGTCTTCGCACAAGAAGATGGGTTGACCGCACAATATAACCGAGGATGTCACAACCAATTCCCACTGAAACTACTTTCTTCTTTGGGTGGCATGGACAAACAAGTTTGTCCATGCCACCCCCAATCTATACCGGTGTTGTTTGCTAAATCGAGAAACTATCTTCTCACAATACAAAGCAAAATCATAGGCCGCTTTGCCTGCCCCGTTAGAGATTACGTATATGAGAGAAAAGTATTTCCAGAAAATCTTAAAGTTTACCCCGTTAGAAATCACGGAAACGACAGCAAAAATATGTTCTGCATAATGTAAACTTAGTTAGCCGTTTTCTATTTTTATGTATAGGAATTTCAATGTTGAGATTCCTCGGTCGCTTCGCTCTCTCGGAATGACAGGTGGGCGGAAGTGTCATTTCGAGCGAAGCGAGAAATCTACCTTGAATGGGGTAGATGGGGAGATGTTCATAATGGGCCATTTTACTATTTTGGAGTGCAGTGACGGTGTCACTGCTTTTTTAAATATCGCATCGACACAGTCAGTCGATGCACTCTAAAAAGGCAGAGCCTCTGAGGGTATGCATTCCAAAGCGGAGCCTGGGAACGAGAAAATAACAAATATTGTCAGCGACGTACTGCCCGAACACCCATGTAGTCGCAGAAGAAGCGCCGGCAGTCCTCGCCGACCCTGCCGCAGTAGTCCCGGTCTTTCTCGCTGGCGCCGCCGTGATAGAAGCTAACGTAGCGGACGCCGACAATGATTTCTGACGACCAATATAAATTTACACCACCAGAAGCAAAAATTGGGTCACTATGAATGGTGCCCCCAAAAGAATCTTTATTAATCTTCGACTTCTCGTAAATCCCCTTTAACTCTTGTACCGTTGGCAGACGCCAGTCGCTGTACCCTCCAGTACTTAATCTGCTCACATAGGTCTTTGAAGCGTACCAGTCCATACAATTTCCTGTGTCTGCATAACTATCCTTTTTCGTCCACATCAGGCCGGTTTGACTGTCTTTGATAATTCCTTCCCCATTATCAATATAGCGCCTGTCCATTGATCGTCTTGCCTCTTTAAAACTACCTGGAGGCAAACTCGCTACCTTCATTCGCTCCTGTTCTTTTCTTAATCGCTCCCTTTCTGCTGCAAGTTTACGACGATCTTCTGCCAGTTTTTTCCTTTCTTTCATCAACCTTTTTTCTGCCTCAAGCCGTCTCCGTTCTTCCTGTAATTTCAATCTCTCAGCCTCTAATGATGAAGCAGATGAATCTGGTGAAGGAACATTTGCTATTTTTGTATCCGGTACAAAATAAAAATCACCAGTAAGAGATGATGATTGCCATGGGGTCTGTTTTTTAGCTGTGTCTTGCAAGACGTCATTACGTGTCCGTTTTAGTACTTCTTCTATTTTCAAACCAGGCGTCTTTATATGTTTAAGAAGATGTTGTGTGAATATACCATTTCTACCATCACCATCCGCCGCGACAGAGCCAGGGGCAGTAGCAAAAGCAACAAAAGAACCAGTCGGGGCTGTCATAATTGCCAGACCACGGTTGCCGGAACGAAAGCTTCGGGCAAACGGGTTGTTTCGGCAGGCGTCAAGTATAACAATGTTTATTTTACTCTCTGCATCTTCCATCTTCCCGAGCAGTCGCCCTACGTCAACAGATTCAAACTCAACATCAGATTCGCTTTCCACTTGTGAACCAACAGGAATCAGGTAATTTCTGCCGTTTACCTGCATACCATGACCAGCATAATAGAAAAGCCCTACGTCGGCTGAGCGAAGTTTTCGCCCAAATTCATTTATTGCCGAAACCATGGTACGTTTGTTTGCGTTCTTCCTGTGGATAACATCAAATCCAAGGCCGCGAAGCGCTTCAGTCATGTCCTGCGCGTCATTCACTGGATTCCGTAAAGGAGAACTTTTGTAATCACCGTTGCCGATTACAAGAGCAATACGTCTTTCAGTGTTTACTGCACTTGTAATTTTAACCCCACGCTCGGCATAAACCTGTGGAATCAGTAAAAAGGATAGAAAGAGAATAAAAACGGAAAGAACTAAAGATGAAACATAAAACTTTTTCCCCATAATGCTTCTTGGGTTATAATGATAATATGAGCTTTAGGAATACCAAATATTAACCCATGAATATGTTTATTGTCAACTATTTTTTTAAAAGATTATTAATATTATCTGCAGAAGATAGAC
>CBDUII010000213.1:0-5153 GCA_965367285.1 uncultured bacterium | reverse complement strand
CAAAATTCTTCTGTAGCTTCAAGAACATAAAGGGGAGAACAAATTTGCCGTGATTCCGTATTTCATGCTTGTAATTTAAAGCATACTAATGAATAATACTAAGTTTCATAAATTCTTACCAAAAAGTATTTTTAAAAGGATACATAATTTTAATGAGTGATAACGATCTACAACTTGTGAAAGAAATGCAGGCGGGAAAATCGGAGGCTTTTGAAGAGATGGTGCGCAGTTATCAGAAAAGAGTTTACGGCCTGGCATATAACCTTACTCATAATCAATCGGACGCGGAAGATGTTGCCCAGGAAGTATTTTTAAGGGTTTGCAATAAAATCAACACGTTTCTTGGGAAATCTGCTTTTTCGAGTTGGGTTTACCGTATTACTTTGAATGTCTCTTTTATGAGATTAAAAAACCAAAAAAAAATTCAACAAATCCCGCTCGATAATATACTCCCGGAGTATCAGGAAGACGGATTTCATGTGGGAGTTGTCAACGACTGGTCTATGAAAACAGACGATGTATTGTTGAGTTCCGAATCGAGAAAGATTATTCAAAAAGCAATAAACCAGCTTCCGGAAAAGGAAAAAGCGGTTTTTGTTTTGAGAGACGTTGAAGGATTACCCACAGAAAAAGTTTGCGATATATTGGAACTTTCCGCGTCGGCAGTCAAATCCCGCTTGCATCGATCAAGGCTTTTTTTAAGAAAACGCTTATCAAATTACTTTGATGATTTTCAATAAAGTGTTATAATTTAGCAAATGGGAAGAAGAGTATATGGGAGCAAGAGTTAATAACTCTTATCTTATTGACTCATTCATGAGGTGCTTTATGGTCTGCAAAGAATTAACTGATATCTTGTGTGACTATCTTGAGGGAACGCTTGATCCTGAAATTCATGAGGAACTGGAAGAGCATTTTAAAGATTGTCCTCCCTGCACAGCTTTTTTGAATACCTATAAGAAAACCAGTCTTCTTTGCAAACAATCCATCGGACAGATAGAAGTCCCGCCCGCGCTTGAAGAAAAGCTGAAAAGTTTTGTGCAAAACAAGTTAAAAAAAGTATAAAGCGGCAAGTTGCCGCAACCAAATAGGGCTTCCGCCCTGAAGAACCAACAAAAAAACTTCCCCCCAAAAGAAGTTTTTACAGTGTAATAGTATACGCTTTTTTCAAGACTTCGCCCGGAAAAGGTGGCTCTTTCGGGGCAGTAAAACAGTGTGCGTATCACATTAAATCAAAAGCCGGGATTCTTCGCAAGCTCAGAATGACAAATCATGTTGTTAGCTTATATCGACAATTTTTTGTCCATGTTGAGGCGCTAATAGCATAACAAGCCTAACCAGTTAATTCCGTATATCCCAGTTTCAGTTTCTCTGGCTGTAAACACAGCCGCAATAATCCTGTCTTTTTAAACCATACTCTTTGCTCATTGAAACACTTTTTTTGAACCCATCTCTTTTTTTAAAGTTCGCCTCTAAAAATTTAACGCCATGTTTTTCAGACAATATTTTTCCAATATTATTAACCATCTTTGCGTCCTTATGGGGGCTTGTTGAGAGAACCGTAGCAAAGAACTCAAAGCCGTTTTCTTTTGCAAACCTTGCTGTCTTATCCAGCCTGAGATCAAAACAAAGGTCGCACCTTTCTCCTTTTTCCTTATCCATTTCATGTCCTTCTGTTATGTCAAACCACCTGTCTATGTCATACTCTGGTGCAATCAACGGTAGACTGATTTTATGTGAAAACTTTTTTATTTCCTCCAGCCTGAACCGGTATTCTTCTTCAGGGTGAATATTGGGATCGTAAAAATACGCGGTTACGTCGTAATCTTTTTGCAAAAGCTCTATAGCATAAGGAGAGCAGGGAGCGCAGCAAATATGAAGCAAGAGAGATGGTTTATTCCGCATTTTTGAAAAATAATTTGAATATGCAGGTATCGGTTCAGAATAAGCTTTTGTCGAATTGAGTATATCTTAGACTGCCATGAAATTACCAGGAAACCGGAAAGAAATTGTCAGCCCCCGTCTCATAGGCCGCATATAAGGAAACACAATATACCTTCAAACCACCCTTGTAGGCTGCCATTAAAACGGCAGAGGCATCCCTTAAGGGATGCCTCTGAACCCAACCCAACAGGACATTTCTATTTTGGTTTGACACAAAGTAATTTTTAACTTGAAATAAATAATTTGATATGGTATTTTTTAAGTTACGAGGAGATTAAATAAAATCTCCCCTGCTGTGTACGGTATGGTTTGGTTTTTTTGTTCCAACACTGATAGAATGGGATCTCTGAGCTCTGTGGTGTGCATGCCCTTTGCGGGGAAGCCTGAAGCAGCAGCATTGGGAGCCCACTTGGTATTTCAGGATCAAAAAGCTGAACGTAGCGGCACAATAGCGGGGGATTTTAAATAAATTTTTATTATATCATTGATTTAAGGCTTTTTATTGTTGAAAGGTTTGTAAGCTAAAGAAAGTTGGGATGTGAATGGTTAAATTTGATTTTTTTAGAAAAACTTATGATATATCGCTTATATCATTCTGTTTTTTAAAAAATACCTTTTGTTTAATTACACAGAATCTTAATCCGAAAATCTGTTTCTCTGATTTGTCAAAAGTTGTTGGTCTAAAGCAGATTTTGTTCGCAGATAAGGTGAAATTAAAAAATGGTTTGATTTTTAAAAAGACTTCTCGGGAGAATGAAATAATTTTTTCCGCTTTGTCTTTTTAAGATATATTTTTACATTCATCCCCTTTCAACCCAAATCTTTTTTTTAAAACCTTTCCACAAATTAGCCACAGTTCGGCAGGGCCACAACCAAATCGATACTTTTGACGGGATAACAGGATTAACATGATTAAATCCTGTTTATCATTAGTTTTATAGATTTTGAAAAAAATCTATACTCCTTAGCTTTAAAAGTATGTTTACCTTAATGATAGGAAAAAGTATTCATAGACAAACCTTAGAACATACTATTTTGTTATAGAGACAGACTTTTTGATTAACAGGCTAAAAAATCTGGTTAATCCTGTTATCTTGTCTAATATTTTTCAATAGGTTACAAAAGCTTTGTTAAAAAAATGAAATGTTACAAGGTAGTAATACAGCGTGGCACTACTGTAACTAAAAACAATTTAGAGATCTAAAAAAATGCTGATGCACGAAAAAACATCGAAAATTTTCATTAGAGAAAAAATACGAAAAATCAGGAAATCGCTGCATGAGGCTGAAATTATTTCAAAAAGTTTTGAAGTAGAAAGAAATTTTTTTGATTTGACGGAGCTGAAAAATATTAAAAATTTATTGACTTATATGGCCGGCAGTAAAGAGGTTCAAACTAAAAATATTATCAATACCTGTATTAAAAAAAACATTGCAGTCTATTTGCCTGTCGTTGATGCTTTGAAAAAAAGAATTTCTTTTTACAGAGTGCATGACATAAATAATGAACTGGAAAAAGGGCCGCTTGGAATATATCAGCCAAAAATAAATGAGCAAAACTTATTTAAAGATCAAAATGTAATTGATTTGATAGTTGTTCCTGGCCTGGCTTTTGATAAAAGAGGGGGACGAATTGGATCCGGAAAGGGATTTTATGACAAATTTCTGGCAACGGTTCCGTCCTGTAAACCTATTATTGCTCTTGCATTTGAATGTCAGATTGTTGATGAAATCACTCTTTCCAGCCACGATATTCCAATGTACAAGATAATTACAGAAAAAAGAATTATTTCATGTAGGGAGGGTTAATAAAATGTTTGGAATTCAACATGTTACGCCTCAGGCAATCATAGTTGTTGCTGTGGTCAGCTTTGTTTCTCTATTAATCGGGTATTTTTTAAGAAAATTGTTGGTAGAACTGAAAATCCGGGAAGCTAGAAGCCTCGCGCAAAATATTACACAAGAAGCTGAAAAAGAAGCTGAAAACATCAAGCATGAGGCCGCTATTGGGGCAAAAGAAAAATATTACAAAATGAAGTCGGACTTAGAAAGAGAATCAAAAAACAAGAGAAATGAAATTAAAAATCTCGAGCGAAGATTAAATGTGAAAGAGGACAACCTGTCAAAAAAACAGGAGGCTCTGGAGAATAAAGATAAAGACCTTCAGAAACGTCACAGGGAAATTTCCGAGACTGAAGAGCGAATAAGCAAGAAGGAAAGAAATCTTAATAATTCGCTCACCGAGCAATTGGAAAAATTAGAAAAAATCTCCGGAATGACCAGTGAAGAAGCAAAATCTGAAATAAAAGTTCAGCTGTTTCAAGAGGCCAGGCAGGATGCCAGCATTCAGCTGAAAGAGATAGAGAACAAAACAAAAGAAACTGCTAATGAGAAGTCTCGGTGGATTATTAGCCAGGCCATTGAGAAAATAGCTTCGGATCATGTCTCTGAAACTACAATATCAATTGTGTATCTGCCCGGAGATGATATGAAGGGCAGAATAATAGGTAGAGAGGGACGGAATATCAGGGCATTAGAGCAGGCAACCGGAATAGACCTGATTATTGATGATACTCCGGAAGCGGTCATTTTGTCCGGTTTTGACCCTATTCGCCGTGAAGTAGCCAGAATTGCTTTAGAGCGTTTAATTGCTGATGGGAGGATTCATCCTGGTAGAATCGAAGAAATTGTGAATAAGGCGAAAAAAGAAATGGATACAAAAATTATGGAAGAGGGAGAGAAAGCTGTGCAGGAATTAGGAATTGATTCGATGCATCCGGAAGAACTGAAGTTGTTGGGCAGACTGAAATATAGAACCAGCTACTCTCAGAACGTCTTATTGCATTCGAAAGAAGTTGCGTATATTTGTGGAATTATGGCTGCAGAATTAGGATTGGATCAAAAACTGGCAAAGCGTGCAGGACTGCTGCATGATCTTGGAAAAGCTATTGACCATCAGACTGAGGGAACTCATACCCAGATAGGCGCGGACATAGCAAGAAGGTATAATGAACCTAAAATAGTAATCAACTCCATAGCATCTCACCATGAAGATGTAGAGCCCATCTCGCCCATTTCAATCCTGGTAGCAGCCGCAGACGCTTTATCTGCCTCAAGGCCTGGGGCACGGCGTGAAATGCTGGAAAGCTATGTAAAGCGATTGAACAAACTGGAAGAAATAGGAGACTCTTTCAAAGGAGTAGAAAAAAC
>CBDUII010000212.1:0-5156 GCA_965367285.1 uncultured bacterium | reverse complement strand
TCATTCGTATTGATAAATTTTACATCGATATCAAGATATATTACGACACAGCCTGAGAGGTAGTGGTTTAGAAAAATAATTAACAAATAATTTCCAATAGAGTTGGCTCAAAAACAAATTTGGTTTTTGGCCATCCCTTCGACAGGGCTCAGGACAGGCCTTGGCCTCAACCCATCGGGCGGCTTTCCTTCGGAAACCGTCCAATTCGGTTTTCCATACCGAATTGTGGTTCAAGTCAAAGACTTGAACCAACAGGAGAAAAGACGCAATGACGCGGCAGACCTAAGCTCAGCTTTGTCATTGCACTCCAAAAGGAACAAAAAGTCTCACAGCGTTTATCTTGAGTTTATCGAAGGGTTCGCCTTTTTACTCCAAAAAATATCCGGTCAATCCTGTACATCCTGTCAAAAATAGTTTTATCTTAAAAAATCTGTGTTACTTTGCGTCCAAATTTTTCTGCTCACTGTCTACTGTCTTCTGTTCTTGATCTTCCTCTCCGCCCACTGTGCCAGTTTTTCCCTGCGAATTTTTACGTTATGCCGAATGTCCACCGGGAAAGACCGATGGAAAAGCACGCCAGTAATATCCTCTGTATGTTCAAATCTTCTGCTTATTTCAAGCAGTTCTTTTACAAACAGCTTTCGAGATAAAAACCGGGGCATTTCACCTTTTGTCGGTTCGATTATAATTATTGGTCGCTGTTCGTTCTTTGGCCCAATTCCAACAAGGGCGGAACGAAAAACATCAGGATGCCTGTTAAATATAGCTTCGCAGGGAATAGTAAATAATATATTGTTTTTTGTAATTACTCTTTGATCTTTTCTGCCGCAAAACCAGAGCCGGCCATTTTCGTCGAAATAGCCTGTGTCTCCCATCCTGTGCCATACAGTATCGCCATCTGAGATTTTAGCTAAAGCAGTCTGTTCTTTCATACGGAAATATTCACGGGTAACTATATCTCCTTTAACAACGATCTCTCCTTTTTCATCCCTTTTGAGTACCAGGTTCTTATTCCATTCGGGGATGGGGCCGTCTGTTATTTTTATAATTTTAATGGTTATGCCTGCAAGAGGCTTTCCCACGCATGTTCCTGCTCCTGCCCTGCTTTTAGCTTCTGTTTTCAGTCTTTCCGTACCGCTTATCGAAGCAATTGGAAGCGCCTCTGTTGCACCGTAAGGGGTAAAAGTATCCGCATTCTCCGAAAGGATGTTCTTAAATCTTTTCAAGACATATTCCGGAACCGGAGCCCCTGCCATAAGAATACGTTTTATAGAAGGCAGGCGAAGGCTGTGTTTGACGCAATATTCTCCCACCCTGTCCCATATAGCAGGCGAACCAAAGGAAGTAGTTACTCCATATTTTTCTATAGCTGAAACAATTTTTTTTGGGTTTACGCTGGCCGGTTTTGAGGGGTTCATGTCGGGTATCACGCATGTCATACCGATAGCAGTGCTAAACAGGGCAAACAGGGGGAATGCAGGCATATCCACGTCTGTTTCGCAAATACCATAAAGGGATTTAATGTGCTCTACCTGGGCCATGAACATACCGTGCTGGTAGAGAACCCCCTTGGGAATTCCGGTACTACCTGAAGTGAAGAGGATTGCCGCGGGATCGTGTTTTTTTGTTTCTACAGGAGGAAAATCACTTTGTCCTTTTTCCCGAACAGCTTTCAGTGTAGTGCCTTCCCAGAATAGCTTTCTGCCGACAGTAACAGAGCACTTGATAGAGGAAAAATTTTTTCGCCTAAAAGCTTTGATAAAATGCACTATTGGTATGGCTATCAACGCATAGGGTTCCACCTTTTTAATGCATTTCAAAAGGTTTAACAACCCCATTCCCGGGTCAATTAGTATGGGTATCGCGCCCATTTTGAACAGGGCAAAGGTAAGAGTAATAAACTCGGGGCCCGGTTTCACCATTAGCAGTACTCGCTGGCCTTTTTTGATACCCAGTTCATGGAATCCGGAAGCATAAATGCTGCTTTCTTCATTGAGTTGAGAAAAGGTGAGATGAGTTAACGCGCTGCCTCCTGTTGAATCCCGCCTTTGGGAAAAAACCACTGCCCTTTTTGTGGGCATTTTTTCTGCTATGCGGGGTAAGCAGGAGGCTACATTAAAAGTTTGATTTTTTTTCATTAAGAATTCTTTGACAGGATGAACAGGATAGACAGGATTTATATGACTAAAAAATTAGAAGTTATTGATTTTTTATTGCCTCTTTTCTTCGTGGCCTTCGTGATCTTCGTGGTTTAATAAATACAATAGGTTGTTAAAAAAACATCCTCAAATAAGACACCAGAATTCTGAGAAAAACCGAAAAGTTGTAATAGTAACTTTGAAAGTACTTTTACCGGAGATAAAACATCTAATCTTTTAAGTAAATTTGAGATCGCTGGTGAAATGAACCATTGTTGAACCGAGTTTTATTTCATCACCGCTCTGAAGGTATACAGAACTAACCTTCATACCGTTATGAAATATACCATTGGTGCTGGCCAGATCTCTCAGTTCCACCATGGTAGGGCTCTTGATTTCAATGCTTGCATGTTTTCTTGATATTAAAGGATCGTTGATTGTGATATCTCCTTCAGTTCGTCCGATAATAGTCAAACGTTTGTCTATAACCTTTTCTATCTCTTCATCATTAATTTTATAGGTTAAAGTAATTTTACAATCTTTCAGCGAAGAATCCGATACAATATCCCCTGCATCTGAAAAGGTCTGGCCTATTATGGTTCTACTTGCCATTTCATCATCACCGGTACTTTTTGAAGCGCCGATATCTTCCCCTGCTCTTTTATTTATCTCATCCGGCACATCAAAATTAAAGGAAGTACCGCACTTTTTACAATTCAATTTTATGCTGCCTTGCTTTGGAAGTTTGTGCGGAGAGATATTATATTTTGTGTGGCAGTTTGGGCAATCAATTTTAATTAAATCAGTCATATTTTGTTTTATAAATAAGTATTTACTATATTTTTAAGATTTTATCAAAACTCGGCACTAAACTCAATTTTTTTTATTTGTAATTGATTGTTTTTAAACAAAAAATACAAATTGACTTTTTGATTTGGTTGTGCTTGAATTGAGGAAACTAAGCGGAATATCTATGTTTAAAGGCTACAAGATAAAAAAACTCCTTTCGCAACTCTCTTTGGCTGGTGAGGAAGATTCGCGTTCTGAATTAATCACTCAGATATTCGAATATGGAAAAGCCGCATTTCCATATGTGAGTGAGGCATTTCGAAACAAGCAACTTAACGCTAAAAACGGTGCCGTCCTGCTTGAAAAGCTCTATGATGATTCTCTAATCGACGATCTTATCGCTCTAACAGGAGAAAAATATGATTTAGTCAGAGGTGTGGCAAAAAAGCTGCTTACTAAGAAAACAGATAAAAATGTTATAAAAAAATTGATAGCAAATCTGGAAAGCTCGAATACCTATCTCAGGATAAGTTCCGCAGAATTGCTGAGCGAGGTTAAAAGTCAGTCGTGTGTTTTGGACCTGGTTTCTCTTTTTAATAAGGCCGGGACGGATGTGAAATTGAATATTATTAATATCCTTTCTGAAACAGGCGGGGACATAGTTGCCAAGCTGCTGATTAGCGCGTTAAGGAGCAAAGAATGGAGGATACGGGTTCGTGCGGTTCGAGGTCTCGGTAAAATGAAGAGCAATAAAAGCGTGGAACCTTTGATAGAAATTTTGTCAGAAAAAGACCCACAGATGAAAAAAAACGCACTCGATGCGCTTATGGAAATAGGAGATAAAAAAATGGCTTCATCTGTGCTTGCTCTTTTGAAAGATGATGACTTAATGATTCGCCAGAAAGCAGTGGATTGTATTGATCAAATAGGCGATTCAAAAATTGTTCCACAAATATTAGACCTTATGCGGGAATCGGATGTCAATATCAGACGCTGTGCCATAGAAATAATTAATAAAATGAAAGATCCTAAAATGGGAGAGGCACTTGTTAAGGCTATGAAAGATTCTGACTGGTGGGTCAGGAATATTGCCATAGAAGCCTTAGCTGAGATCAAGGGAGAAAACACCATAAGGATTTTGATTGCAATGTTGAATGATTCTGATGAAAATATCCGGCGTTGTGCTGTAGAGTTTTTTAACAGGGTTTCTGATCCATCCGCTGTTGAACCCCTTATTGGGCTTTTGAATGATAAAGACTGGTGGGTAAGAGAAAAAGCGGTTGGCGCGCTCGGGAGATTGAAAGACCCAAGAGCCATTCAACCTTTAACAAAACTGGTTGATGATAATGAAATTAAATGGGTAATACCGGGCGCATTAGGAGAAATTGGAGGTAAAGAGGTTATCGGATCTATTGTAGAGTTTCTTGGTGATCAGCAGAAACGAGTCCGGATCGAAGCGATCAGGGCTTTAAGCAAAATAAAATATAAGGAGGTTGTGCCGGAAATTAAGCATGCCCTGGAAGACCCGGATAGTGAAGTTAGATCGGAAGCCACTAAGGCATTAAAGGATCTTACGGGAAGGGTATTTGCGGCTGAAAACGATAAAACTCCGGAACAAGCCCAGGTAGCGAAAGTTTTTGGCGCGAAACCTCCTGAAGGCAGCATACTGCCCGAGGCTATTGTTGTTGTTGATCTTTGTAATTCAACAGGCATTGCCAATAAGTATGGCGATGAGTTCGCTCTCAACCTGACAAATGTGTTAACAGATGCCGTTAATCCTATTGCCAGACGTCAAAGAGTTCAGTTTATGAAAAGCACCGGAGATGGATTTTTAATAACATTCCCAAAGATCAAAAACGCTGTCCAGTTTGCATTGGATCTTAAAAGCAAAATCGGGAAATATAATAAAACTTCTGAGGAATCAAAGGTGATAGATCTCCGATTTGCCATCAATTTTGGTGAAACAAGGCTTGATTCAAAGGGGGACAGGCTTGGCGTTGCCACGAACATGACTTTCAGAGTGGAGGGCGTTAAGGCAGAAAACTTAATCGAAATTGAAGACGGCATTAAAAAACAAGAAATGCCGGGTATCAATCGTGTTCTTATAACAGAAACCGTTGTGGAAGAAGCAGAAAGAATTAAGGGACTCAAGGCTAACTTACTTGGGTTATTCGAGCTAAAAGGGATAACCGGACTTCATAGAATTTTCGATCTTATTGAAGAAAATAG
>CBDUII010000211.1:0-5164 GCA_965367285.1 uncultured bacterium | reverse complement strand
TTTATAAAAAAGCAAAATTTATTTTGCTTAAATAGTTGCGGTTTTGCCGGGCTGTGGTAACCTGAAATCATGAAAAAGTCTCCTAATTATTTTTCAAGTATAATTTTATTTGTTTTCTTCCTGCTCCCACTGCAGGCTTTTGCCAATGATGTGCGGGTTATTCTCCAGGCTCTTGAAGAGGAGATGAACCGCTCCATGAGCGATCTAACGCTGGATACTTTCAATCCTCCTTATTTTTTAAGTTACCAGGTGAAGGACCTTCGGAGCGTAAAAATCAGTGCGGCTTTTGGAGCTATATTAAAATCAGGCAGCAACCGGTTTCGTAACCTTTACGTGGAAATAAGACTTGGAGATGTTCAATCAGACAGCGCTCCGACCGACCTGGCATATTTTGGGTTAGCAAGTTATGTTCCACTCCCTATTGAAAACGATTTAGACGCTTTAAAAAGAAAAATTTGGCTTGCATCCGACAGAGCATATAAAGTGGCAGCTTCAAACTATTTACGAAAAAAAGGGAGAAATATCCAGAAAGTCGATTTGGAAAATATTGACGATTTTTCAGCTGGAGAAAAAAATATTCATATTGAGACAATAGAAGAAAATGATAAGTTCTCAGAGCATATACCACGCTGGGAAAACATAACACGAAAAGTATCGGCATTATTTAAAGGGCATAAAGAAATCATTAATTCGCAAGTAGATTTTTCAGCTCAAAAAACTATCCGCATATACCTTAATTCAGAAGGAACCAAAATAGTCGATCAGGACACTATATTTGGCGTCACCATTTTAGCGTGGACCAAAAGTGAAGACGGCATGAACCTTTTTGATCAGGACACTGTTCATTTCAAGGATTTGAAGGATTTTCCATCAGAAGATTCACTTCAAGAAAAAGCTTTAGCTTTGATACAATCGCTGAAACGGCTTAAGAAAAGTAAAGTTATCGAACCTTATGTCGGTCCGGCTATATTAGAATCGGATGCCGCCGGAGTAATGTTTCATGAGGCAATCGGCCATCGCCTTGAAGGGGAACGACAGAGAAGTGAACGAGAGGGAAAAACTTTTAAAGAAAAAATTGATAAACTTATCCTGCCTGATTTTATTAGTATATTCGATGATCCGACCCTGGAAAAGTACGATAACACTGCTTTGTATGGCACTTATTTCTATGATGATGAAGGGCAAAAGGCACAAAAGGTAGTATTAGTCCGGAACGGTATTCTAAAAAATTTTTTAATGTCCCGGGTCCCTATTAAAAATTTTTCTAAATCAAATGGCCATGGCCGCAGCGATGGCAGGCGGGATCCTATTGCAAGGATGGGAAATCTGATTATAAAATCAAAAAAAGAAGTCTCACAGAAAAAATTGAAAAAAATGCTTATTGAAGAAAGCAAAAGACAAAACAAACCGTATGGTCTCATTATAAAGAAGATAACAGGGGGAGAAACAAATACTTCAAAGTATAATTTTCAGGTTTTCAAGGGCACACCGGTATATATTTATAAAGTATATGTGGAAGACGGACGTGAAGAACTGGTACGTGGAGCAGAGTTTGTAGGCACACCTTTGGCCAGCATAAATAAAATAGTGGCAACAGGAAACGATTACAAGGTTTTTAATGGTTTTTGCGGAGCGGAATCCGGGTTTGTGCCTGTTTCAAGTGTAGCACCAAGTATTTTGCTTTCTGAAATTGAGCTTCAAAGAACGGCTACAAAAAAATCAAAACCACCTATTTTAGATCCACCTGCTTTAAAAAACTGAAAGGAAAAGAGATGGAAAAAGAGAAAAAAGAATTGCAAATAGTCATAAAAAAAATTGAGGATTTGCAGTCTTCTCTTAAATCAAAAACAGATTTTTTTAAACAGAAGTTTATTAAAGATGAAATCAAAAAGCGCATTGACAGAAAGACTTCCTTTGAAAATAAAATAAGGCACTTGCAAGAACTGGCCGGAGAAATAAAAGCTGCTGCTCCTGAAGCAAAGGAAGAAGAAAAACAAACGGCTGATAATGCAAAAGCAGTACAAGTTGACAGTAAAGACCTTATTAGCGGTCCCTGTCATGAAGTAGTAAAAACAGCTAGCGGCAAAGGCCAGAGCCGAGGCACATTATTATGCTACGGAGATACCCGGAGAGAACAGAATAAAACTGGGATATCTCAGCCCTAAGGGGAAAAGTACCGGGTTATTAGCTAAAAAAGTTTCTAAAGAAGAATTCTCGTCAAAATTTATTTTATGCGTTGAACATGGCTGTGACATCGTTAAGAAATAGAGTCCTCTGCCTCGATTTCGGTGATAAAAGAATCGGGATGGCAGTCAGTGATGATTTAAGATTGACCGCTCAAAATAAAGGTGTTATTGAACGGAAGAATATCAAGAGTGATCTTTCTGAAATCTTAACTGTTATCAAAACCTCTCAGGTGGAAGAATTGGTAATTGGAATACCTCGTAACATGAACGGAAGTTTGGGGCCACAGGCCGAAAAAGTTTTAGGTTTTATCGACAAATTGAAGTCTAAAACAGATATACCTATTTACCAGTGGGATGAAAGACTATCCTCATCCGCTGTAGAAAAAGTTCTTATTAAAGCCAAGGTACGGCGTCAAAAAAGAAAAAAAGTTATTGATGCAATGGCAGCTCAATACATTCTGCAGGGATATTTGGATTATAAAAAATTATCAATTAACAATTAACAATGATCAATTAGCAAGTGTATTTATAATGTCTGTATAGGAATTTCAATGTTGAGATTCCTCGGTCGTGGAGCCTGTGCTGAACGAAGAGAAGTGCTCCCTCGGAATGACAGGTGGGCGGAAGTATCATTTCGAGCCCTTCGCTTGTCATTCTGAGCGGAGCGAAGAATCTCTTTCGTCGGCTCAGGATAAACTCCGCGAAGAATCTAACTTGAGATTGATAATTGCTAATTAATAACTGCTAATTTCTATTATGAATTTTAAAACCATACTTTCTCTCTTCTCAGGAACCGCAGTCATAATAATAAGCCTGTTATCATATAATTTTTATAAAACTGTTACAACTCCTCTCTCTACTCAAGGTTCCCAGGTTGTCATTGAAATAAAGAAAGGGGGTAATTTAAATAGTATCTCGTCCCTTTTGCATCAAAAAGGTCTAATCAGATACCCACAGGTATTCAAATTATTAGCCAAAATCAGGGGGGTAGTCTATAACCTGAAAGCGGGAGAATACCGGTTAAGCCCGGTTATGACTCCTGTAGAAATTTTAAATAATATTGCAAGAGGCCGGGTAATTCAGCATCAAATTACCGTTCCTGAAGGATATAACATTTACGAGGTAGGGGATCTTTTGCAAAAACATAGTTTCACTAAAAAAGATACTTTCCTGAATAAAGCTTTTGACCCTGAAACTATAAAAAAACTGGGTTTTAACATTAATTCGTTAGAGGGGTATCTCTTTCCTGAAACTTATTATTTTGAGAAAAACGTTTCCGATTATGACATCTTGAAGAAAATGGTAGATACTTTCAAAAAAAGAATAATGACTCATGAAACTATGGCGGCTGTAGAAAAATCTAACCTCTCTTTGCATGAAATAGTGACCCTTGCTTCTATAATTGAAAAAGAAACAGGAAAAGAAGAAGAACGTTCTCTTATCTCAGCGGTTTTTCATAATCGGCTGAAGAAAAAAATGCGTATTCAGAGCGATCCTACTGTTATATATGCCATCAAAGACTTCGACGGTAACATTCGCAAGAAAGACCTTGAAATAGATTCTCCATACAACACTTATCGCTATGCCGGCTTACCACCAGGACCCATTGCTAATCCGGGGCTGAATTCCATTAAAACCGCGCTGCATCCGGCAAATGTGAATTTTCTTTATTTTGTTTCCAAAAAAAACGGAGAACACAAATTTTCCTTAACTTTAAAAGAACATAACCAGGCTGTTTTGAAATATCAGAAAAGAAGGAGAAACGTTAACTCATTTTAGAAAACACAGTCCAGCTTCGCCGCAACCAAAATAAATGTAAGCGTTCAAAGGTTCAGAGTTCACCGTTCAGGGTTGCCTTTTTTTCGTTGAACCTCTGAACCTTTGAACTCGTGAACGGTTACATAAAAACTTTGTCAAAAAAACACGGTGTTGCAAGTTTGTAGTACAGCGCTGTGATTCTGTTTCCCACGAGGACACCAAGTTACATATGTAAGTGCCTAAAATTGAAAGTGCCTTAAGTAAGCTAAAGTTATTGACCCCGCTCTTTCTGATGGATTACCTCAAACCTTGAAAGAGCGGGGTTGAAGTTTAATTTTTTTAACTTTAGGCATTTTAGATCACTTTAAACTTTAGCTCATTTTTCCCACAGTGTCTTAGTGGCTAAGAAAATAAGGAATCTTTTATGCCGAAGAAAATTGCCATCCTTGGTTCCACCGGTTCCATAGGCGTAAACACTCTTGACATCGTAAGAAGCAGTAAAAATCGATTTAAAGTGTCGGGCCTGGCTGCCGGTGGGAATGTTGCTCTCCTTGAAAAACAGATCAGGGAATTTAAACCGAAATACACCGCTCTCTTTGATGAAAAAAAAGCAGGCCTTTTAAAAAAAAGAGTTGGCAGATTAAAAGTCGAGGTTTTTTCAGGTATCGAAGGCCTCTTAAAAGTTGCTTCTATCCCGGACACTGAAATGGTTGTATCAGCCATTGTGGGGGCCGCTGGACTCTTCCCCACTTTTGCCGCTTTAAAAAGCGGGAAGGATATTGCCCTTGCAAATAAAGAAACCCTTGTTATTGCCGGTGAGCTTTTCATGAAGCACAGCAGGGAAAAAAGAGTCCGCATTATCCCGGTTGACAGCGAACACAGCGCAATTTTTCAGTGCATTAATGGGGCAACAAATCGCAAGATAAAAAAAATTATTTTGACGGCTTCAGGAGGTCCATTTCTCACCTACCCTGTCGAAAAATTAAAAAAAGTCACCCCTCGTGAAGCTCTGAATCACCCGAACTGGAACATGGGGCCGAAAATTACTATCGACTCCGCCACTTTAATGAACAAGGGATTGGAAGTAATTGAGGCCCACTGGCTTTTTGGGATTGACGCAAATAAAATAGAGGTCATTATTCATCCGGAAAGCATCGTCCATTCGATGGTGGAGTTTATTGATACCTCGATAATTGCCCAGATGGGATTGCCTGATATGC
>CBDUII010000210.1:0-5220 GCA_965367285.1 uncultured bacterium | reverse complement strand
TGTCATTTCCAAGCGCCTCTACATGTCATTCCCGAAACCACAACATGTCATTCCCGCACGCTCCCAGCTTAAAGCGTGCGAGGGGACAAGTTTTAGCGGGAATCTATAAACATTGAAATTCCTATACATTAAATTAGCATTACCTCAGAGGTTCCTTTTACTTTTTTAAAATAAGCTTTGTCAGCCGTTATCAATATTCCATTTTTTTCCAAAGCAATAGCGTGATACGCAGCGTCATAAAAGGTGATTCCTTTATATTGTTTAATAAGGTTAAAAACTCTGTCTAAAAACTTTTCTGTCATTTGATACTCATTGAAGTTGTACTCAAGGAGGTTTTTCAATATATCTCCTGCCTCTTTTGGTACTTTGAGTCCCAGGACATTTCCTACTTCGTAGACCCATAGAGAAGGAAGGATAAACTCATACTCCTCATTAAGCCATCCTTGAAGAAGCTCATAAGCTTTATCCTTATTATCTTCATCCCTGCTTAATACCCACTTCAGGATTACAGAGGCGTCCGGCACAAATACCTTCACAACATCCTCCTCCTGCTCTTTTTTAAAGCCTCAACGATTTCTTCATTTGTAAATTTCTTGCCTTTTGATTTCAGCGCCATAAGCCTTTCAGTTGCGTTGATTCTTTTTCTCCTTAACAGTTCTTTTTTTAAGGCCTCATTTATCACCTTGCTTCTCTGTCCAGCAGGCACAAGAGAGTCAAGTTCTTTTCGGATATCCTCTTCTATAAAAAAATTCAGTTTCTTTTTAATTAAGACACCCACTTATTACCTCCAAATAATATATATTTAATATACATATATAATATACCTACTTTTTTTTCTTAGTCAAAAAAATTGTGGCTCGTTAAATATTTATATATATGTATAAGGATTTCAATGTTTATAGATTCCCGCGAAAACTTGTCCTCGCACGCTCCCCGCTTAAAGCATGCGAGGACAAGCTTTCGCGGGAAGCATGCGGGAATGACACTTTTGGTTATTGGTCATTAGTCATTTGTGATTTGTCATTTGTGATTGGTTGTTATCACCGCCTTTTTTGTCATGCCCGAATGTTTTTATCGGGCATCCAGGGGATGGACAACTGTATTGCAGTCAATTGACATATTTGAGCATTAGAAAAGTTGCCGAAGGCCTAACTTGTAAACGACAATCGGTTGTGAGCAGTTTGAAGCATTGAAGATACAGGCAACTCATAAGGACATGCTTTTTCGCAGGGCGCATCAATGCAGGAATTGCAAACGTTCGCTTTTGGTTGCAAAGAAGCGTATCCTTCTAACGCTCTTTTTTCCATGCCGTAATCCTCAAAATACATCTGATATCTAAGGATAGAAGCAATATTAACATTTGAAGGACAACTGTCAAGACATTCACCGCAGCCTGTACGGCAGTATTCTGCAGAATATAGTTTTTTGTACTGATCCAGCAATGCCTGGTCAGATGCTCTAAATGTTTTGCCTGACGCTTTTACATAAAGATCAAGCTGGTCTGTTGATTTAATGGTAACTACAAGGCCGCTAACTCCTCTCTGCTTTAGAGTCCATTTAAAGGCAGCATGTTCAAAACTCTCCCCTCCCGGGTTGAGATTCATATCTTTCGCTCCTGCCAGGGTCTTCATTGCTACAACTCCGACCTTTCTTTTTCTTGCTTCCTGGATAACCAGCGGAATTCCCGGAAATTTCATGAAATTAAAGGCCGGCATAATTAAATCGTAATGGCCGGAAATTACGGCCTTTGTCATCAGTTCTTCAAGAAAAAAAGGGCCATGGGAAGAAACAGCAAGGAACCTGATTTTCCCCGACTTTTTTAAAGTGTCCACGGCGGAAAGTAAATTCTCATCAAATAATCTTTTTTCTTCTTCCTTTCTTTTTTTCTCCGACCCCTTCATACCCGGAATAAACCTCTTAATTGCGGAAAAAATAGTAGTGCCCTCTCCAAGGGCATGGACAAAACAGATATCCAGGTAATCGGTATTTAAGCGGGATAAACTTCCCTCAACTACTTTAATAAAATCTTTTTTCTTGCTGCCTGAAGGAAGATGCCCCGGGTAAAGCTCCTTATCACAAAACTTGGATGCAATAATCATTTTGTCCCGTTTTTTTATTTTCTTGATCGCTTCACCTAAAGTTTCTTCGCTGTTTCCATAGTCGGGAGAGGTATCAAAATAATTCATTCCGCGGCTCATTGCGCGGGCAATCAGCGAAGCTGAAGACAGCTTTCCGCATCCAAAAGAGATATCGCTCATTTTCAAACCGGTTTTACCAATTTCGTTATAAACCTGTATTGTTGCCTTTTCGGTGGCATTACTTTTATAAGGTATACTTAATACAGCAGCGCTGCTCAATAAAGCAGATGATTTTAAAAATTCTCGTCTTCTCATAGTTTTTTACCTCATAAAACCAATAACCGCAAAGCAGGCTGAGATCGCAGCGCGGCAAGTTGCCGCAACCAAATGGGCTGCCGCCCAACCTACTTAAAAAAACTTTGTTAAAAAAACACAGTAGTGTCCGGTTAGAAAATTGCGTAAGTCGACTTTGTCATGCCCGAATGCTTTTATCGGGCATCCAGAAGTTCGGTTCCTTCATGGATTCCCGCTAAAGCTTGTCCTCGCATGTTTTAAGCGGGGAGCATGCGGGAATGACAGTTTTTATGTGATAAAATCAGGGTGCAAAAACCTAACCGGACAACGCTGTAAAAGAACACAATTTTACAAATTTGCAATGCTGAGATCAACTTTCTTTTTTGCTTTGTTCATGATTTACTTGCTTATAGAGTGATTTGGCTTAAGTGCTTCCAGGTTTTTTTTCGCCAGGGTGAGATCAGGTTTAAGCCGTAAAGCTTCTGAATAGTGGGCGATGGCTTCATTGACCTTCCCCTGTATATCTAAAGCAAGTCCCAGGTTATAATGTGCCGTAGCGTCATGCGGCTTGATCCGCAAAGCTTTAATAAAATGCTCAACAGCTTCATCAAACTTACCTTGTTTGGCCAGGGCGTTTCCCAGGTTACTATGGGCGTCTGCATGGTATGGTTTTATCCGCTGTGCTTCTCTAAGATAATAAATGGATTTGTCGGTTTTCCCAAGTTTGAATAAAGTGATTCCAAGATTATAGTGCGCGTCCGCAAAGTTTGGATTGATCCGAAGTGACTCGCGATAGCGAGAAATTGCTTCCTCAAATTTACCCTGTTTTGCAAGAACAACTCCAAGCCCATTGTATATCACATAGTTATTATCAGTTACGTTTATCGCATGTTCAAATAATGATTGGCTGTTGCGCCAAATACGAACTTGAAACCAGGTATTTATCATCAAAAATGAAAGCAGTATTCCAGTTAATATAGTTAATACAGGTTTACGATAACGCCATTTTGTCGACAGATCAGAAATACCCCAGGCAATTATAATAAAAAGGCCGATTAAAGACACATAGGTATACCTATCAGCCATAGAATGACTTCCTATTTGCACCAGGCCGATGACCGGCACAAGGGTTCCAAGATACCACATCCATCCCACTGCAAGGTAAGGGAACCGTCTGGCTGCCCGAACTACTAAAACAAATATAGATATCAGCAACAATCCTGCTGATACAACCTGCCATATTGCCAAAGTACCGGGACGTGGGTATAAAACAGCTAAGTGGCTAGGCCAGATCATTTTTCCAATATAAGTCACGTATGCAACCAACGCATTAGAAATACGCATTTTTAGAGATAATGATTCCAGAGAAATCATTACACCTGCTTTTTGCTGAATTAGAAATGTTACAATACATGAAACTGCGGATAAAATAAAAAATGGAGCCTTTTCCCAAATAAGCCAAAGAGGATGCGATCTTCGGTAGCCAGCACTCATAAACCTGTAAGTTTTCAATTTATCAGCATCCATTGATTTCTTAAATTGAAAGTTTCCAAGAGGCCAATAGTCCAGGAGGAGCAGTGTAAATGGCAAAACAACAAGCATTGGTTTTGCCATCAGTCCCAATACAAAAGCCAAAAGCATCATAAAATACTTCTGCAAGGTCGGTTTTTCAGAATAAGAGGCATAAAACCAAAGAGTCAGCATCCAAAAAAAAGTGCTTAAAACATCCTTACGCTCTGATGCCCATGCAACTGACTCAACGTGAAGAGGGTGAAGCGCGAATAGGACTGCAACAAAAGCACTGCACCAGACAGCATTGGTCATACGTTTCAGGACTACAAATAGTAATAGGGTATTCGCTATATGGAACAGTAAATTAGTTAGGTGGTATCCTTTTGGATTCAATCCATAAAGCTGAAAATCTAAAATATATGACAGCCATGTTAAAGGATGCCAGAAGTTGGCAAATGTGGAAGTGAATGCCCAGGTAATGCTTTCTGATGTTAATTCAGCCTGAACATGCCGATTATCGGTAATATATAAATCGTCATCATAGTCAACAAACTCGTTATTTAGTACCTGTATATATACCGCAAAAGTTGAGATAATCAATAACAGACAAATCAGGAGATTTAAGAAATAACCACGCATAATTCTAAACAAACGATTTTATAAACAGGCTACAAAAGCCAATAATTATGAAAACTTTAAAAAGGTTAAGGGACACTCCACAGCCCGGCAAGTTGCCGCAACCAAATGGAGCTACCGCTCCGGTGAGCAAAAAAAACTTTGCTCAAAAAACAGAGTTTTGCAAGTTAGTAATACATTGATTAGGAATACAAAATTGACGATTCAGTTATTAAAAAAAGCTGCCTGTACTGTTATCTGCACAAATCACAGCAACTACGACTATAAAAGCATAGTTAAGAATTCTAAATTGGTCATTGACACTCGAAACGCGACAAAGGGAATAAAAAGTTCAAAAATTGTTAAGCTATAATGCAAAGAACACTCATTACAGGTGGTGCAGGTTTTTTAGGATCTCATTTATGCGATTACTTTCTGGATAAAGGCCATGAGGTAATTTGCATGGATAACCTTTTAACAGGAGATCTAAATAACACAAAACATATTGATAACAGCCGTTTTCATTTTACCGAGCATAACGTAACAAAATATATTGACATTAAAGGACCGTTAGATTATGTTCTGCACTTTGCCTCTCCTGCCAGTCCTATAGACTATCTTGAGCTTCCCATCCAAACGTTGAAAGTAGGGTCATTAGCCACCCATAATGCCCTTGGCCCGCCTAACGACCAGAAAGCGGTTTTTTTTCTGGCCGCCCCTC
>CBDUII010000209.1:0-5230 GCA_965367285.1 uncultured bacterium | reverse complement strand
TAAAAATGATATTTTTTGTGTTCCATTCTCTATAGTTTTCATGATCTGCTCTATTGAAATAGGAGTTTCGTTCATAACTTTCATTTTCACTTTTCCATCCGTAAGCGAAATCTCTTTTATTTTTAATTGACGACTCAAAAACTTTATTTCCAATACTGCAATCAGTTTCTTTAACGGTTCCGGTATCGGTCCGTATCTGTCCTCCAACTCATTCAGAATTTTTCCTATATTTTCCTGATCATAAGTAATATAAAGCCGACGATAAAACTCAAGGCGCTGATTGAGATCCCGGATATAATCTTTCGGAATAAACCCTTTAATATGTAGATTGATTTCCGGATCAAAATCCTGCTCCGGGATTTCTGCGTTAATGTCCCGGACAGTGTCTTGCATTAAGTTGCCAGAGAGGGCAAAACCGACTGCGTGTATATGCCCTGACTGATGTTGCCCAAGGTAATTTCCAGATCCCCTGATTTCCATGTCTCTTGAGGCTAATTGAAAACCTGATCCCAAATCGCTCAGTTCTTCAATAGCCCTCAAACGTTTACGCGATCTGTCTGACAGGAGCATATCGTCAGGCACCAGAAGGTACGCGTAAGCCTGGTGACAGTCCCGCCCTACTCTGCCCCTTAGCTGATATAGTTGTGCTAATCCGAATTTGTCCGCCCGGTTAATAATAATCGTATTCGCGGAAGGTATATCGAGACCTGCCTCAATAATAGTGGTGCAAATTAGCACATCAATTTCCCTGTTAATAAACTTCATCATAACTTTTTCAAGTTTATGCTCACGCATTTGTCCATGAGCAAAATCCACCTTTATTCCCGGAACAATACGCTTAATATAATCCGCCATAGAACTGATGGAAGCCACCCAGTTATGGACAAAAAATACCTGTCCTCCCCTCTCCACCTCTTTTTCGATAGCCTGACAAATAGCGGCTTCGTTAAACTTATGGATATATGTTTTAATCGCGAGGCGGCCTTTTGGCGGAGTTTCAATGACGCTCAAATCCCGGACGCCCATTAAAGAAAAATGAAGAGTCCTTGGTATTGGCGTGGCCGTTAGAGTCAGGACGTCGACTTTTTTTCGCAATTTTTTTAGTTTTTCCTTGTGCTTGACGCCAAACCTTTGTTCTTCATCAATAACAATCAGCCCCAAATCTTTAAACTTAATATCTTTTTGCAGGATACGGTGAGTTCCAATAATAATATCGACTTCTCCGGATTCTACTTTTTTTATAATTTCCTTTTGCATTTTCGGGGGGCGAAACCTGTTCAGCATATCGATTTTTACAGGATAACCCTCGAAACGTTTATTAAAAGTATTGAGATGCTGCTGGGCTAATATTGTCGTAGGAACCAGAAACGCCACCTGTTTGGAATCTGACACTGCTTTCAGAGCTGCCCTCATTGCTACTTCCGTCTTGCCATAGCCCACATCCCCGCAAATCAACCGGTCCATGGGTTTTTCTTTCTCCAGATCGGCAGACACATCTTCTATTGCTTTGAGCTGGTCTTCTGTCTCAACAAATTCAAAAGCATCGGCAAACTGCCTGTGTAAATCACTATCCTCCTGATAAGCATGACCTTTCACAATTTCTCTTGCGGCATAGAGTTTAAGCAAATCTTCCGCCATTTCTTTAATAGATTTTTTTACTTTTTCTTTTTGTCTTTTCCATTTAATTCCACCAATTTTATCGAGAGACGGATTCCCCTGCCCTGCTCCTGAATACTTTTGAATCAGGTTCAGCCTTTCCACAGGGAGATACAGTTTTTCATCATCCGCGTATAAAAGTTCCAGAAATTCGCCGGACCCGCCTTCTACTTCTAAATCTTTTTCACCCCGGTACAACCCTATTCCATACTCGATATGCACCACATAATCTCCTTCTTTAAGGTCTTTAAGACCTCTGTAAAAGGTCTGTTTGCCGGTTGTCAGCCTATATTTCTTTTTCTGCTGTTGTCCAAAAATCTCATGTTCCGAAACAAAAACGGTTTTAGATTCAATCAAATGAATTCCATTTGATAAACCACCCACCACAATTTCTAAAACCACATCGTAACCGAGTAACAGTTCTTTTAACCTCTTTGCCTTGCCTTCTGAAGAAACCGATAGAACAACCCTGTTTCCTTGCTTCTGCCATGATTTAAGCTGTTCGATAAAATCTTTGATTCTATCTTTAAACGAAGGAATCTGTCTCACGGAGACAGTGTTTTCTGTTTCATTATGTTTTTCCGATACCCCTAAAGACCTTATTTCCAATATATTTCTTTTATTAACCTGCTCATAGAATTGTTCTTTATTTAGAGAGAGGTTTTCTGGTTAAGTTATAAATTCGCTGCGAGCGATTGCTTTCACATATTACTCATAAAATAACTCCTCAAACTTGCGCCTCTTATTTTCAATCAATTCAGGTTCATCCAGGAAAATCAGATAATCTTTATCCTGATAATCAAACAAAGAATCCATGCTGGGATAAAAATAAGGGTTCAATAATTCCACTCCTGAAAAAGGGTAAATATTTTCTAACCTATCTACAGTTTCGTGAATGATTTTTTGCGGGAACTTTGATGAATCAACTTCTGCTTTAATTTTTTCAATCCCTTTTAAAAAAAGTTCTTTATTTAATATCTGTTCCATGACAGGCGTTACAATCAAATTATTGACGTGCTCTATAGAAACCTGAGAGTCCACATCAAACCGTCGGATAGATTCTATATCATCTCCAAAGAGTTCAATTCTAAAGGGATGGGAGTAATTGGCTGGGAAGACGTCTATAATCCCACCACGGACAGAAAATTCACCTCTATCCTCCACCATTTGCACATGCTCATATCCGCTGGATACAAGACAATTCCTTACAATATCCAGATCAATACAATCTTTAAGATCAAATTTCAAAATACTTTTTTTTAACTCTTCCTGTGGAATTAAAAACTGTAAGCACGGCTCAAGATGCGTAACCACAAGGCAGGGTTTTCCACCGGACAATTCCAGAAGGGTTTTCAGTCGTTCTCCAACAATCTCTTTTTGGGGAGAAAGATATTCATACGGCAATAAATCCCATGAGGGGAAATATAAAAAGGAGAAATTCTGACCGGCACACCATCTGGAAAAAAAAGAAAGATCATGGAGTAATTCCTCTGCTCCTGTTTGGTCTCGCGTAATGACCAGAACCGGTCTATCGCAAATCTCTTTAAGCTGTAATAGAAATAGAGCTTTTGCGGAGCCATAAAGCCCGTTCAGGGAAATTTTTTTCTTTCCTTCTTTTAGTATATTTTCTACAAAACCTGTCTCTTTCTTGAAAAAACTGTGTTTCATAAGACATTATAGCATACCATGATTTACGGTTTGGAATTAGAAACGCGGGTAAATAATTGAGAAGGATGAACTGATTGAAACCAGGGACTTGAATCAGGATGGCAAAAAAACTTTAGGAGTGCAACGCCTTCCGGCGTTGCAAATCCCACCGACTTTTACAAGTGGAGATTTAAAATACGAAAACGCATTTTACTCCATAGAAGACCATGTTTTTTCATTTTCCATGCAACTGCATTACGGCAAAGTGAACTTGATCGTAATTGAGCTGATATATAACGTGAGCGGGCCAGTAAGGACCGTTCCATTTTAGAATTTCAACAATCGGCCCTGCTTTACCTACGGTGTTCGTTTCAGTAGAATCCACGAGAGAAACTATCCTGTATCTTTCCCCGTTTCTTTCCGCAAAGATTTCCCGTACCATAGCAGCGTTTGAAGGGAGATATTTAAGTAGCGTATATACCGCGCGCTGATCATGTCCAAGTTCTTAAATGCCCCGACTTCCGCCGGAAACCGGCATCCGCATACTTGAAAAACACGCTGTGGCTTTTCTGAAGTAGCAGCTAATGAAGGATAAAACAGCGTTAAAGCAGTAATCAGCAAAACAAAACTAATTACTTTTTTATGTTTTTTTGACGTGGTCACGATAACCACCTCCTTCATTAGCACTAAATATGCATAATATGTGCCATTGATATTAATGAAGGACAATTGGTTTGCATGTGGAAAATTTGGAAGGAATAGCCTTGAAAATCAAAGAGTTACATGGCACAAAGATATTACACCCCAGGGTAAGATAGTGGGATTTTTTTTCTCAGGAATACTTAAAGTTTGACGGATTAAGCGTCATTTTTTGTAGACACTTGAAAATTCAAGCATCCTTGTGGTTTTTCATTTAAGAAAGCATTAGATTATCCATATTTAATAATCTTCATTCTTGTCTTTCTTGCCTCTCTCTGCTTTCTTTTCTTTTTTTCATGAGGCTTTTCATAAAAACTTCTTTTTTTAATCTCTTTGAAAAGACCTTCTTTCACAAGCTGGCGTTTCAAGGATCTGAGAGCTTTTTCTATATCATTTCCATAAACTTTTATGTCCAAAGCAGTTTTTCACCTACTTCCCTGTCTTTTATAAGTTTTTAGATATAACAAAAAGCCTCAGAGGCTTTAAGCTCTGAGGCTTCCTCATATAAACACTCATTCCATCTCAAAAAACCGATAATCAGAAGTGAATAAATCTCAGGCAGTGATAATATAGACTGCCTGAGACTTCAAGGGTTTAACCTATTCCGTTACAACAGTAACGTCTGTTGCCTGGAGACCTTTCTTTCCATCTGTGACGATAAATTCTACTTTTTGGCCTTCTTCTAAACTCCGATATCCGTCGCCACCAATAGCGCTAAAATGGACGAAAATATCGTCACCTTCATCTCTTGAAATAAAGCCGTAACCTTTACTGCCATTAAACCATTTCACAGTACCTGTTTCACGCTCTGCCATGTGGTTTCACCTCCTTTCGGTTGATGATTCCATTTAGACAGAGAGCGTTAAAAAACCAGACTTCAGAAAATTTCTGCACTGAAAATTAAAACCTCTGCTAAAACTTTTTATAGAGATTACTACATTTTTAAACTAATATCAAATAAAAAATTAACAGTGTCAAAACTATTTAAAAATGTCCTCTGTTTTAGCGAAATAGAAATGTCCTCTTATATAATGTGTGATGTGAGAATGTTATGTGTTGTTACCTTATCCCTGTCCCCCTGGGGGACAGGGAATTTTTCTGGTTATATTTTTTAAAGTAAGGTTTCCGCCAGGGGTGATCGATAGGCGGAATATATTCTTGTTTTGTTGTTTCGGGCACCTCTAAAAACTCATTTTCAGAAGTAATATTCTATATTTGACATTTTTTG
>CBDUII010000208.1:0-5245 GCA_965367285.1 uncultured bacterium | reverse complement strand
AAAGAAAAAACTTGAGTCGCTTCTATATGTTTTCAACTAACTTTGGGATTGACCCCATCATAACCATTGATAAAAACAGAGCCTTCATCCGGTATAATCAAAGTGCAGAAAATCTTTATCAACGTGGTTTTGCCAGCTCCATTCTCGCCCATGATTCCAAACAATTCGCCCTTTTTTATTTCAAGGTCTATATGATTTACCGCTGAAACTACCCTGGATATTTTGGGGTTGAATATTCCTTCCCGCAAATAAAATTTCTTTGTTACCTTTTTTGTTTTAATGGCAAAATCCATAATCTCTAACGGAGTTTAACAAAGTTTTTATGAAACTTATTGAAATAACAGCAAAATTTTCCCGCACGGACAAACGAGTTTGTCCATGCCACCCCTTGCTTACTGTATCCTGTCCTCTGTCTTCTTTGGACGAAGCTATACTGTGGCCTCAACGGTGAATCAATCTTTTATCCCAAATCCCCTTTTACATATTGAATAATGCTTAAAATAGATATAACAGCCGTTTCAGTTTTAAGGATTCGAGGGCCTAATCCTACAGGAATGAAGCCGAAATCACGAGTCAGATCGATTTCTTTTCGACTAAAGCCTCCTTCCGGCCCTACTAAAATAGACAGGCGGCTTATATCAATATCATTTTTAAGCCAATCTCTTAACTTTTTTTCTGATTCCTCTTCCCAGAATATTAATTTCAGTTGCGCGTTCTTAATGGACTGGCAAAATTCTTCTAAATGCCGGCAGCAGGAAATGTCAGGGATGGTTATGCGATGTGACTGTTCAGCGGCTTCTTTAGCAATCTTTTCCCATCTTTTCAGCTTGTCTTTTGCCTGAACATTTTTATATTTAACGATACTTCTTTCTGTTTCAACAAAAGTAATATCTTTCACACCCAGTTCTGTCGCTTTTTGAACAATAAAATCTATTTTTGAACCTTTAGTTAATGCCTGTCCTAATGATATTGAAAATCGTGATTCAGGCTTTTGAAATTCCTTTTCAATAATATTTCCTTTTAAAGTTTTATTATCTGATTTTGAGATTTCCACTGTATAAGTGTTCCCTGCGTTGTCTAAGACCTGTATCAGATCTCCTGCTGAAAGGCGCAGCACGTTTTTAATCTGCCTGATCTCTTCAGGCTGAAAAACAACCGTATCATTATTTATTTGTTCCGGCTTTAAAAAAAATCGGTGCATGGGATATAGATGATTAGATTAAAATTGATTACACTATTTCTCAGCGTAAATTGTGTCACTTTTAACCATATAGTGGCTGTGCCGTGGAAAGCACCTCATCACGAAAATAGCGACTTAGGCATTTTGATGTATTCATATCAATATTTCGCCCCTCAAAAAATTCGGAAAGTTCATTCGCCATTCCCGCGAGAGTGATATGTCCCGGCTCAAACTCCACAAGCACATCCACATCGCTATCAGGCGGAAAGTTATCCGACAACACAGAACCAAAAAGAGATAGTTTTTTAATATGGTTTTGCTCGCAAAATTCAGCAACTTTCTTCTCAGGTATTTTAATTTTTATTTTTTTGTTCATCAGTACGGTTCTTATAATATTACACTTTAAAAACTTCTTTTTTTAGGAAGTTTTTTTGCTGGTTCTCCAGGGCGGAAGCCCTATTGGGTCGCGGCAACTTGCCGCTTTATGATTTTTTCAGTAATGGCTATCAATAAAAAATGGAAATTTCATTAAAGTTAGTTTATTGTAAGATTCTATAACTTTCAACAATGAAAATCATTCAATTGAAATGAACTCACATGAGCAAGAAAAAAGTATATCCAAAAGCAATATGTAACTGGCCTGAAGATGACAGACCAAGGGAAAAACTGCTTAAATAGGGGGAACATACATTAAGCAATGCTGAATTATTGGCTATTCTCATCAGAACAGGAATCAATGGTAAAAGCGCTGTTGATATTGCAAGAGAATTACTGCAGAAATTCAAAACGATTCGTACTATGAGTGGCATTGATATTACTGAATTTAAGCAGATTTCCGGTTTGAAAGATGCTAAAATTGCTCATATCAAAGCAGCTATAGAACTTGGAAGAAGAATGATGAGCGAGGAAAAGGCATTTGAGGGCTCAGTGAAGTCATCATCAGATGTGGCTAATTATTTAATGCCTTTGATGAGGGATTTGAAAAAAGAAATATTTAAGGTCTTATTATTAGATAAAAAAAACAGTATTACAAATGTTATCGACATTGAAATGGGGTCAATAGATAGAGTAAATCCATCTATTAGTGATATTTTGCAAATTGCCTTGAAATATCAAACTCCATCACTTATTGTAGCTCATAATCATCCCTCGGGTGATATTGAACCGAGCGATGCGGATAAACTCCTGACCCGGGATATGGGTTATCGCTTCATCTGCAATGGAATTGCGGGTATTTGATCATATTGTAATCGGTGAGAATCAATACTTCAGTTTTGCAGATAAAGGTTTAATAGAAGAATATGAAATCCAGGCAGTAGGGAATATGAAATAAGAGAAACAGTAAAAACCAACAAAATGGAGGTTAATAAATGTTTAATCGTATAACTTTTAATCAAAATATTATGGCGGGAAAAGCATGTGTTAGAGGAATGAGAATTCCTGTTTCTGTAATCGTCAACCAGATTGCCCATGGAGCCACTTTTGAGGAGATATTAAAGGATTATCCAGACCTTGAAAAAGAGGATATAGAACAGGCGATTGAATATGCTGCGTGGTTAACAACGGAAGAAGTGGTTCAATGTTGACAGGTTATGAAATTTCTTGCTGATATGGGGGTTGCATGGCGTATTGTGGAATGGTTGAGGCAGCACAACCATGACGCTGTCCATTTGAGGGAATTAAATCTTCACAGAATGCCTGATGATGAGATTTTTGCTAAAGCAGAACATGAAGAAAGAATTATTCTTACATTCGACCTCGACTTTGGGGAGATAGCATCAGCTTCTGGCAAAAAAATACCAAGTGTTATAACCTTTCGCCTCCGTAATACACGCACACCACATGTGATTCAAAGACTTGAAAAAGTTTTAAATGATTCAACTGAAGCCTTAAAAAAAGGCGCGATTGTTTCGGTGGAAGAAAGTCGGCACCGAATACGCCTTCTTCCCATACCTTCAGAGTAGATAACAGGGATTTAAAATGTCCAAATTACCAAAAAAAGTTAGAAATAGAATCATTGAAATACTGAAATCCGGTGAAGAACTGCCCCTCGATTATAAACAAACTCTCTTTCCGCCTGAAAAAAAAGAATATGAACTGGTTTATACAGGTAAGGAAAGGGAAGAGGATATCCTTGCAAATACAATGGCTGTACTCCTCCAGCCGATTAAGACATTTGGCAAAAACGGTAAAGGCTGGACAAACAAGTTAATTTTTGGCGATAACCTTCAGGTAATGAAAAAGTTGCTTGATGATCCGGAAGTAAAAGGCCAAGTCAAACTGATATATATTGATCCACCCTTTGCAACAAAACAGGAATTCAGGGGAAGTAAGGATCAGAAAGCGTATCAGGATAAGATTGCAGGAGCAAAGTTTATTGAATTCTTGAGAAGAAGATTGGTTTTCTTGAGAGAGTTGCTTGCAGATGATGGAAGTATTTATGTGCATTTGGACCAAGGAAAGGGCATTACATAAAAACAATAATGGATGAAATTTTTGGAGAACAAAATTTTGTTAATGAAATAATTTGGTGTTACAAAGAAAGAGAAATGGCAAAAAAGCAGTGGAATAGAAAGCATGACGTAATTTATATGTATGGAAAAAATAGTAATCGTATTTTTAATTGGCGTTCAGTAGCAGAAGATTATAGCAATTACACTTTATCTAAGAAATTCAAATATACAGGTGAACAAGGAAGAAAATATCGGCTAAGATACAAAGATGGTAGAAATGATCCTCCCTTTGAAAGCGAAAATACCTATAGGCAATATGAAGATGAAGGTGGCGTTCCTGCAAGAGATTGGTGGGAGATCCCAATTATCAATCAAGCATCAAAAGAACGAGCCATTGCAAACAGTTATCCTACGCAAAAACCTGAACTACTCATTGAACACTAATTAAAGCTTCTTACAATGAAAATAGCATTGTCCTTGATGCTTTCGCTGGTTCAGGAACAACTTGTTCCATAGCAGAAAAATTGAACCGTCGTTGGATTGGCATAGATTGCGGCAAACTGGCAATCTACACCATACAAAAGCGAATGCTCAATTTAAAAAGGGAGATTGGAAACAAAGGCAGACCTCTCAAGCCTAAACCTTTTACCCTTTATCATGCCGGACTTTATGACTTTCCCAAACTTAAAAAACTTCCCTGGAAAGACTGGCGTCTCTTTGCCCTTCATCTGTTTAACTGTCGTAATTCAAAGCATACTTTGTCGGGCATTGAGTTGGACGGATACAAAGGGAGATCAGATTTGCTTGTATTCAACCACCAAAAAGAAGGCGGGGTGGTACTTGACTATGGCTTTATTGATGATCTTCATTCTATGGTCGGGACTAAAGTCGGCAAGCAGTTTTTTATTATTGCGCCAGCTGCCAGCGTGATGTTTTTCGAAGATTATATTGACAAGAGAGCTACTCGTTATTATATCCTCCGTATCCCATACTCAATTATAAATGAACTCCATAACCGTGATTTCGAGGCAATAAAACAGCCCATTGATGAAAGCCAGGTAAATGATACTGTGGACGCGGTTGGATTTGATTTTATACGACAGCCAAAAGTTGAATGTGAGTATTTGTTAAAACAACACAAAACCCAAACAACAAAGACTGCTGCAATCAAGATTAAAAACTTAAGAAGCGAGGGCGATTCAATCCTGACTTTTTCATCAAATTAGATAAAAATATCCTTGTTATTGAAATAAAAGGAGAAGAAGAGACTAAAAACCCTTTTGATGAAAATAAAGCAAAATTTAGGGCCGCAAAAAAACATTTCTTTACCCTAAACGAACAGCACTCAAGGTTGAAATATTTCTTCAACTGCTTAACCCTAGAAGATTATGATTACTTTTTTGATCACTTACGAAAAAAGAATTTCAAATTTAACTCAAAGCTTGACGCTGAGCTTGAAAAAAATGGAAGTGAGAAGTAAGAAGTTTGAAAAATTCATGCAACCCATGCAGTGAAGCTCTTTATTGAAGGATCGTAAAAAACGGGGATTAGTGAGGTCATTCTTGAAGAAGCAAATTATAAGAACAGCTAAAACTGGAAGAAATTAATTACA
>CBDUII010000207.1:0-5267 GCA_965367285.1 uncultured bacterium | reverse complement strand
GGTTCCGCCCCGGGGTTCAGGCATCCACATATTGTTATCCAAAACAACATTTTTAACCAGAGCAGGATAAATACAGTTGTAGTTTGTGCTTTAACTTCCAACCTTAAACGTGCTGATGCGCCGGGAAATGTATTGTTATCAAAAGGCGAAGCAAACCTCAAGAAAGGTAGTGTGGTAAATATCTCTCAGATCATCACCATTGATAAGTCCGACCTGATTGAAAAAATAGGTTCGTTACCGTTATCCCGTGTTAAACAAATTATAAGCGGGGTCAAGCTATTAATAGAACCAAGGGAACTTTGATGACAGGATTGTAATATTTAAATTTCCGGCAGGAGGATGTTTATCTGGGCGCCGGGAAAGCAGGGAAGGTTTTGCTCTCTTTTCTTTCCATGTGACCATGCGGGAATTATTGAGAGCTTAGCCCTGCCTGAACGGATAGAAATTCTGCCATCCCACTGGTTCACAAACCGCCGGACAGCAGCCAATCCATGACCTCTCCCTTCCTCTTTATAGCGGGAAGCGCCATGAAGCAATGCCTTTTCTACGGCGTCAAGATCATTTTTTAATGAAAACCTTTCCGACAAAGATTTTCTAAATCCGATTCCTATGTCCATTACAGCGATTTTAACCACATTTTTGTTCAGATTATTGAAATGATATTTCTGTATACCAACAAATCCGGTATTTTGGCTGTGTTCAAGAATATTCTGGCAGACCTCTGAAAGCGCGACAATAAATCCATTAACAGCTTTATCACTATAATTCAGATTTCTTTTCAATATCGCATGCCCCCTGTTCTTGACTTTTTTTACAATATCATGAATGTCATCCGTTTTTTCAATAGAAGTAATCTCAAGGAGGACATCGGAATGTGGGTTTCTGCGATATTTCCCGGATATTTTTGGTTCTGATGGTTCAAGATTAAAGTATTGAACGGCAAATTTGAAGAAATCCATGCGGTCAAGATATTTTAAAACTTCCTCAGATTGAGGCAGGAGGAGGTTCTTGAAAATGCCCTTTGATTTATGTAGTTCGCCTATCTCAAGGAGAACAAGCATACCAAAAGGATCAATAAAAGACACATCTTTAAGGTCTATATCAGAATAAAGCTCATTAAATATCTGGTCAAACGTGTCTTCAGTTAGTTGCGACATTAGATTTTTAAGTATTTAAATTTGTAAAGAACGCAATGATACAGTTATTGCGCTCCAAAAAAATAATTATACTATTATATTTTTTTATGACAAAAGGTGAATATTCCCTATTCTAACATTCTTCAGACCTGCTCTTTTTGCCGCATCAGAACAAAGAATGCACTTAAGATTTTTCCTCATTTGTTGTAGATTTTGCTAAAATATTGTATGTTGCAGGGATAAACCTATAGTCTTAGAGAAAGAACTAATGTATGGTTATTTTAAGTTCACTGAAATCAGTTTAAAAGGAAAAAATATAGAAAGGGGGGTAATCTATGAAATACAGAATTTTGATTGAGCAGGATGAAGAGGGGATTTTTGTTGCTGAATGCCCTTCTTTACCCGGATGTGTTTCTCAAGGCAAAACTCGAAAAGAGGTTATTGAGAATATTCAAGATGCCATTGGAGGTTATTTAGAAAGTTTAAAGAAGCATAATGAGCCTATTCCCTTACCGATTGAAGAAGAGATTATTGAGGTCTGAATTTGAGCAAATTGCCGGTAGTCTCAGGAAGACATCTCTGTAAAATATTAGAAAAGATAGGTTATTTAAAAGATCATCAGACAGGGAGCCATATTATTCTCAGGAATGAAAACCCTCCACATCGCAGATTAACTGTACCAAATCACAAGGAGATTGCCAAGGGCACCTTAAGGTCTATTCTCCGGCAAGCTGGATTGACAGTAAATGAATTTAAAGAATTGATTGGCATAGAAAAAATCCCCGGTTCAGCTAACAGCAGACGCAAGCCTGCACTTTAGTTTTCCAATTCCTGTTTTAGCTGGCTTCGTATACCTCGCCAAACGTTAATCAACAATGTTTTCTCCTTATACCACAACAATTTTAACCATGACAGAAAGAGAAACCAGCTCACTAAAATTTAAATCAGATATAATTCCTTAGAACAGCTTTTTTAAGTTTTCCTTATAAGGGGGTCTCACGATTCCTTTTTCAGTCACAATGGCGTTAACCCATTTGTTTGGGGTTACATCAAAGGCGGGATGTGCTACCTCAATTCCATCAGGAGCGATTTGTTTATTGTTAATCCGGGTTACTTCTTCATGACTTCGCTCTTCAATAGGAATTTGATCACCTGAACTAAGAGTCATATCCAAGGTAGATAAAGGAGCTGCCACATAAAAAGGCACATGATGTTCTTTTGCTAAAATCGCCACGGTATAGGTTCCGATTTTATTGGCCACGTCTCCATTAGAAGCAATGCGGTCCGCGCCAACAATAACGAGGTTAATTTCATTTTTTTTCATAAAATAACCGGCCATGCTGTCGGTGATTAATTTGACCGGGATATTTTCTTTTTTCAGTTCCCATGTTGTCAGCCGGGCTCCCTGGAGAAAGGGGCGTGTTTCACCGGCCAATACATTTATTTTTTTTCCTGCGTCCCATGCTGCTCTGATTACTCCGAGAGCCGTGCCATAACCTGCCGTTGCCAGAGCTCCCGCGTTACAATGAGTAAGAATGGTATCGCCGTCTTTAATTAACTCCTGTCCATGTTTTCCCATGGATTTATTGATAGCTATATCTTCTTTCCATATTTTTATTGCTTCGCCTTTGAGTATATTTTTTATTTCGTCCACTGTTTTATCGTTGTTATCTTCCGCAACTTTTTTCATCCTGTTTATGGCCCAGAAAAGATTTACCGCCGTTGGACGGGAACCAGCTAATTCATCACAAATGTGCTGAAATTCCGGAAGGAATGATTCATAGCTGTCCGCTTTTATTTTATTGGCTCCCAGTGATACTCCCATAGCTGCTGCAACTCCTATAGCAGGAGCGCCGCGAATCAGCATGTTGCGTATGGCTTCAGACACGCTTTTATAATCATGGCATTCCACGTAAATTTCTTCCACGGGCAATCTCGTCTGGTCAATCATCCGAACAATCCCGTTTGTATACTCTATGGTTTTAATCATTTTAAATTAGCCACTAAGATACCAGGTCACAAAATGGTTCAGGAGAAAGGGAGAGAAATGAGTTGGGGAGTAAAAGAGTTGTGAGTTGAAGAGTAAAACAAAACCTTTAACTCCAGAACTCCTTTTTTCCCTTTCCTTTGCGACCTCTGCGGTAAATTATAATTTTTTTATAAACGAACTAAAATCATTCTTATCTATTCCGCTAATTTTTATTTATTTATTCCGGTTTTTTAACTAGCTGATAATCCGGTTTTTTGATTTGCTGATACCCATCCACTGTGAAAGTAATTTTATACAAAGCTGATTGGCTGCGTTTTCAACAGGAGGGGAAGTCAGCTTGATTTTTAATTAATCGGACTGTATTCCAAGAATTTCATTTTTTGATGATCGGGATTGAACCCTGACAGAAATAGTAATACCGTCTTTTAGCTCCTGAATTTCGATAGGCACGATATCCGGCATTTGAAATTTGGAAAGTGCTTAGCGAGCATATTCTTCGCGGCTCGCTGCGGGGGAGCTTCAATTTTAAGCCTTTGATTTGATATTTTCAATCAGACTTTTTTTATGGTTTTCTAAAAATAAAATTTCCTCTTGTATATTATGAACTCCCTTTTCCGTAATTTCCTTGATTTCTTTAGCGCGGCTGAGGGCCTTTCTGATTATCTTCTCGCCATTTTTAACAGGATTTTCATTAACTGATTCTTTATTGTTGAGTTCATTAAGCAAAATACTTTTTTCTTTGCAGAGGGTTTCAAAGAAGCACATCAGTTTTTCTTCCCGATCTTTATTTTTTTTAATAGTTTTGTCCTTCTTTTTCAATTGATCTTTAAACTGAGCAGCTTCTTTCTGAAAAGCCTCAAAATCATCTGCTACAAGCTGAAGGTACGTCATTACATCGTCTTTATCAAGTCCCTTGAATTTGGTTTTAAATCTTTGATTTCTAATATCACCAGCGGTGAATCTCATACTTTATCACTCCAATTCTACCGCACTTTTACCACATGCGAAATTTTTACGGGGTTTACTGAAGCGTTCTCGAAAAATCCATTAAAGTTTGTACAAGAAAATTCTGTAAAAAAATGATTATTAAAAAGGCTATAATAGGAGAAAAATCAATCCCTATGCTTGAAATTGGCAGCACCTTTCTGATGGGGTGCATAACCAGCTCAGTTACTTTATATAAAAACTGGACAATAGGATTGTAGGGATCTGGATTAACCCATGATATCAAGGCACGGATTATAATAACCCACATATATATGTTTAAGACGATACTCAAGATTTGAGCTATGGCCATCAATAAATTTGATATCAAAAACATTGGTTCTCCTTTTTTATTAATTTAACTTCCGGCTGTTCGAAGGCTGTCATTCCGGACTTGATCCGGAATCTATAAGCATTGTAAGTGAATGTTTTCTTTAGATTCCCAATCAAGTTGGGAATGACATAATAGTGCTAAACAGCATTTTCGGATAGTCTGTAAAAAACTATTTTATGCCGATCTTATTTTTTTGGATTATTCCCAGTTCTCTGGATTTCTGAGTAGCCGCCTCCACGGCATTCATCAAAACAGCCTTAAGGTTTCCTTCTTCAAGGGAATTAATTCCGGCAATGGTGGTACCACCGGGAGAGGTAACCATATCTTTCAATTTTGCCGGCGGATCCCCGCTTTCAGAGGCGAGCTTGGCTGCTCCCAGAACGGTTTGAACTGAAAGCGTCACAGAAATATCTTTTGGAAGTCCTACTTTTACACCGGCATCTACAAGGGCGTCAATAATAAAGAAAACATAAGCGGGACCGCTCCCGCTCAGTCCGGTTACGGCGTCCATCAAATCTTCATTAATCTCCACAGCTTTTCCCACCGCGCTGAATATTTCAAAGGCTGCTTTTAAGTCATTTTCCGATGCGTGTTCTCCTCTGGCCAGGGCTGTTGCTCCGGCCTGAACCAGTGCAGGGGTATTGGGCATCGCTCTAATCAATCGGAATGTTTTAGCACTTTCTTTACTCAAAATCTTTTGAATTATGTCAAGACTAATGCCGGCGGCAATAGAGATAATTAATTTAGAGTTATCTATTGTTTCGGAAATTTGATCTAATACTTTAAGGATTATCTGTGGTTTTACGGATAAAATAATAATATC
>CBDUII010000206.1:0-5274 GCA_965367285.1 uncultured bacterium | reverse complement strand
TAGCGGGAATCTAAGTGACAAATCGGGAGCAACCGGGTGTTTTGCGAAAAGTCTCAGGCTGCAAGCGGTTGATTTTTTATTATTGAGCTTTGAGATTTATTTGCTATTTGGATTTTGAGATTTGTTATTTCATTCAATTCAATAGGCTGCATAAAAAAACTTCCCGAAAAGGGACGTTGTCCCAACGGGACTTTACGTCCTAAAAAAAGAAGGTTTTATAGTGTAACAGTATATAACTATGCCGAAACGAACAGATATTAAAAAAATCTTAATGATTGGCTCGGGCCCTATTGTGATTGGTCAGGCATGCGAGTTTGATTATTCCGGAACACAGGCATGTAAGGCATTAAAAGAAGAAGGTTTTTACATTATTCTCATTAACAGCAATCCCGCCACAATCATGACTGATCCGGAAATAGCGCATAGAACTTACATTGAACCTATTACTCCTGAAATTGTTAAAAAAATTATCGAGAAAGAAAAACCAGACGCTATTCTGCCAACCATGGGTGGACAAACAGCGCTCAATATCGCTTTAAGCGTTGCGGGAAGTGGTTTTCTTGAAAAACATGGGGTGCAGTTAATCGGAGCAGATGTAAAAGCTATTGAAAAAGCGGAAGACAGAAATCTGTTCAAAAAAGCCATGCACAAGATCGGCTTGAATGTTCCGAAAAGCAGTTATATAAAATCCCGCGATGAAGCAAAGTCTGTGGTTAAAGAAATTGGATATCCTGCCATAATCAGGCCATCTTTTACTTTAGGCGGTACAGGAGGAAATATCGCTTATAATCTGAAAGAATTTGAAAATTATGTGGACTGGGCTCTCGATGCCAGCCCGGTTAATCAAGTTTTAATTGAAGAGTCAGTCCTTGGCTGGAAAGAATACGAACTGGAAGTGATGCGCGACAAAAAAGATAACGTGGTCATTGTCTGCTCTATTGAAAATTTTGATCCGATGGGTGTTCATACCGGTGACAGCATTACAGTTGTACCGGCCCAGACTCTTACTGATAAAGAATATCAATTAATGAGAGACGCGTCTATTCGCATTATTCGGGAAATTGGAGTGGAAACAGGCGGTTCTAATATCCAGTTTGCTGTAAACCCGGAGAATGGATACATGACTGTAATTGAAATGAACCCCCGTGTTTCCCGCAGTTCCGCGCTTGCTTCCAAGGCTACTGGTTTTCCTATAGCTAAAATAGCCGCTAAACTTGCTGTGGAATATACATTAGATGAAATTCAAAACGATATTACCCGTGAGACCCCGGCTTCGTTTGAACCTACTATTGATTACTGTGTGGTTAAATTTCCCCGTTTTAATTTTGAAAAGTTTCCGGCTGCTGACCAGACACTTACCTCTCAAATGAAGTCAGTAGGCGAGGCTATGTCTATCGGACGCACCTTTAAAGAAGCATTACAAAAATCTATCAGGTCACTGGAAATAGATAGTTATGGTTTTGAAAGTCGTTTTTCAGAAAACCGGATGCCGCAGGATAAAAAGCTGGAGATCATAAAGGAAAAGCTGACCACACCTAACTGGGAAAGAATCTGGGCTATTGCCGATGCTTTACGAACGGGCATGTCCATAGAAGAAATTTTTAATCTTACAAAAATAAACGAGTGGTTCCTTTATAATGTAAAAGAAATTGTGGATTTTGAAGAGGAAATAAAGAAAAAAGGAGAAAAAAAGCTGCCGGAAAAATCGGTTCTTGCGCGGGCTAAAGAACTGGGGTTTTCGGATATACGGCTTGGAAACTTGCTGAAGCTGGATGAAAAAATCATCCGAAAGGAAAGACAATCAAAAGGAATAAACGCAACTTTTAAAAATGTGGATACCTGTGGCGCTGAGTTTGAGGCGTACACCCCTTATTTATATTCCACATACGAAAGTGAATGCGAGGCTAAACCAACAGATAGGAAAAAAGTGCTGATCCTTGGGGGAGGGCCCAACAGAATAGGGCAGGGGATTGAATTTGATTATTGCTGTGTTCATTGCGCCTTTGCTCTTAAAGAAGATGGATACGAAACAATTATGGTCAATTGCAATCCGGAAACAGTGAGCACTGATTATGATACCTCAGACCGCCTTTATTTTGAGCCTCTGACATTTGAAGATGTTATGAACATAGTTGAAGTTGAAAAGCCCTGGGGTGTGATTGTGCAGTTTGGCGGCCAGACGCCGTTAAAACTTGCCGTCTCCTTAAAAAATGCAGGTGTTAATATTTTAGGGACTTCCCCTGAAAATATTGACCGGGCAGAAGACAGGCAGTTATTTAAAGAATTGATCCATAAACTCAATTTGAGACAACCTGACAACGATACCGCAACGTCCCTGGAAGAAGCTGAAAAGATTGCTGAAAAAATCGGGTATCCTGTTGTTGTGCGTCCTTCATATGTGCTGGGAGGCCGGGCAATGGAAATCGTGTATGACAGGGAAAACATCGAATCATACATGAGTTATGCGGTAAAGGCATCCCCTGAACACCCGATTTTGATAGACAAGTTTTTAGATTCCGCTGTGGAAATTGATGTGGACGCAATTTCAGACGGACAGCAGGTGGTTGTCGGGGGGATTATGGAGCATATAGAAGAGGCAGGCATCCATTCGGGTGATTCAGCATGTTCTTTAAGTACAAGAACTATCCCGGAACATGTTCTTGACGAAATCAGGCGGCAGACAAGGCTTCTATCTCTGGAACTGAATGTCATCGGGCTGATCAATATCCAGTTCGCAATTAAAGAGGAGGACGTTTATATTCTTGAGGTTAATCCGAGGGCATCACGCACAATACCCTTTGTCAGCAAAACGATTGGCGTTCCCCTCGCAAAGCTGGCAGCAAAAGTAATGGCAGGTAAAACCTTATCCGAGCTGGAATTTACAGAAGAAGTAAAAATTAAACATATCGCAGTAAAAGAATCGGTTTTCCCATTTATCAAATTTCCAAATGTCGATATCATCCTGGGACCGGAGATGAAATCAACAGGAGAAGTCATGGGTATAGACAAAACTTTTGGTCTGGCATTTGCCAAATCTCAGATGGCTTCCGGAACCAGCCTTCCATTAAAAGGAACCGTGTTTATCAGTGTAAAAGAAAAAGACAGACCCTCGGCTGTTAAAATTGCGCTGGAATTATCTCAATTAGGATTTAAAATAATGGCAACAAAAGGAACTGCTGAAGTTATTAAAAAAGCCGGAATAGAAGTAAAGCAGGTATTGAAAGTTAAAGACGGCCGCCGCCCTCATATTGTCGACCACCTGACAAATAAAGAAGTTGATCTTGTAGTTAATACCACTTTTGGCAAACAGGCGATAGAAGATTCTTACTCTCTCCGGCGCACGTCTTTAACACGCGGCATCCCATACTGCACTACTATTGCGGGCGCATTTGCCACTATATCCGCGATTGAAACCTTACAACAGCAATCAATAGATGTTTGCCCTATTCAGGAATATTTTTAGCAGGTTTAATATTTTTATTACTTATTTGCTTTTTGAAAGTCGGGGGTTTAATTCCCCTGTTGAGACTTGTCCTGAGCCCTTCGATTGACTCAGGACAGGTGCTTGCCGAAGGATTATTTTAGTTATTTAATTATTAAAAATTGAAATTTATTTGTTATTGGTGCTTGTTTTTTGAAATTTGCGGGTTTTATTGTGGGGTGTGTAATACTGAATTTTTTGGAGTGCAATGACAAAGCTGAGCTTAGCTCTGCCGTGTCATTGCGTATTAAGCTGAACCCTGACCGCTGATAGCTGACTGCTGTATTTAATCCCCGACCCCTGACAACTGGTTCATAGAGTATTTAAAAAAAACAATCAACATTAGATTTTCCATGATTGATGCTTTAATATTAAATAATATGGAAAATTATCATAATATTCAATATATATGCAAAACATGGAAAACGCAGCCATTTTTTTCCATGTTTTCCTTTTTAATATACCAATAGATGGAAAATGTTACATGCTATAGTGGGGTGATAGATAGAAACTGTTTCCATCTATCAACAATGTTAGGCCGTTAAAAATTAAAGCCCATTTCTCAAATCTTGATTGGTTAATTTTGATGAAGGGTTTCTAAATGACAAAAAAAGAATATCGCTTGACGTATTACGGGCAACGTAATAGCATTAATTCATGATCAAATCTTTTCCCTGCCGTGACACTGAAGCATTATTCAATGACCGACGAGTTCGTAGATTTCAATCATTTGAGAGACAGGCAAGAAAAAGGTTAATGGTTTTACATGCTGCTCCGAGTCTCGAAGCATTAATGCTTAACTCCGGCAACAGATTTCATGCTTTAAAAGGAGACAGGAAGGGTCAATATGCTATAAGCATTAATAAGCAATGGAGGGTTTGCTTTGAATGGAAGCAGGGCCATGCTTATAACGTTTTAATAATTGATTATCATTGAGGTATAGACATGGATAGAAAAAAATTACTTGATCCCATCACACCAGGTGAAATTCTCAAAGAAGATTTCATGGAAACATTGGAAATAAGCATCAACAAACTTTCGCGAGATATTGGGGTTCCACCAAATAGAATCAGTGAAATCGTAAATGGCAAACGTGCAATCACCGCTGACACCGCCTTAAGATTGCAACGGTACTTCAATGTTGAGGCACAATTTTGGTTGAATCTTCAAGCAGAATATGATCTTAGAATGACAAAACGAAAAATCTGGACAGAATTAAAACGACGCATAATTCCAATCCCAAAAGTTGTTTCAGGATCGGCAGCAAAATTAAAAACGGCATAACAAGCCGCTGGAGATTGACGCCCAACAGCGAGTCTCCGTTCAAACGGCTGTTGAGCATACACGGTTTTATTATTTCAAGCTTGTTGTTGCTTTTGTTGGGCGCAACTCAGCTTTTTCGTTGAGACTGTCGAAAAAGAACAATCGAGCATCAAAGAATTTTAATCCTCCTTTTTTCATTTATATTTAATCCAGCCCATAATAGGATCAACATAGTATATTTATTTTGATATACTCTTATCATATTAATTTGCCAAATATTTAAAGGAGTATATATGGCCAGGTATAAACCCTATGATATTTCTCAAGATGCGATGGTTCCTATTTCTTTTAAAAAGCAATTGGTCCCAGGGAGTTTAGAATTCGCGATAAACGAGTTAGTGGACAGGAACATGAATATTTCTATCTTTGATTCAAATTATAAGAATGATGAAACCGGCTGCCCTGCTTATGATCCTAAGATATTGCTGAAGATAGTCCTGTTAGCTTATTCACGAGGAATAATATTCTCC